>JBFISV010000083.1:0-8732 GCA_041608415.1 Woeseiaceae bacterium | reverse complement strand
GCCGGCGGCGCTTCGACGCGGTCGATGTGTCGCGGCTGTTCGCCGCGAACGTCGTGGGCGGGCCCGGCCGCCTGCAATAGCCCGACGACGACGGCGGCAGGGCGGCCTGCCGTGCGAACGCTCCCCCGGGACTGTGACACGGCGCATTCCGGCGCTGCGCACGCCGTGCTACACTGACGGCTCTTAAATATAAAGATATTCTTATTTATTTATGAGCGCCAAGATCGAGCACCTGGTCGAACAGTTCAAGGCGCTGGGCGATGCGACTCGCCTGCGGCTGCTCGCGCTCTGCGGCGAGGGCGAGTGCAGCGTCTCGGAACTCACGCAGGTGCTGAAGCTGAGCCAGCCGCGCATCTCGCAGCACCTGAAGCGACTCTGCGACGCGGACCTCGTCGAACGTTTCCGCGACGGACATTATGTTTACTACCGGGTGTCGCTGCGCGGCCCGCGCGGGGCGGTGCGGCGGCGCCTGCTCGAGTTCCTGCCTAAAGACGAGGCCACGTTCGCGAAGGACCTCGCGCGGCTGCAGTCGCTGCGCGGCGCCATCGCGGCGGATGCGTCCGGCGGCGACGACCGGCCGCTGCACAGCGCGCTCGTCGAACTGACGGTGTCGACACCGCTCGGGGACCTGCTCGATGTCGGTTGCGGCCACGGCCGCATTCTCAAGTTGCTGGCATCGCGCGCGCAGCGCGCCGTGGGCGTCGACATCGATGCCGACGCGCGGCGTTTTGCGCGTGCCGAGGTGCTGCTCGCGGGCCTGCCGCACTGCACCTTGCGCAAGGGCGACATGTACGCGCTGCCGTTCGCAGACGAGGAATTCGACACGGTCATCCTCGACGACGTGCTGAACACGGCGAGCCGGCCTCTCGCCGCGATTGCAGAGGCGGCGCGCCTGCTGCGTCCCGGGGGGCGGCTCATATTGCTCGCAACGACCGAGGCCTTTTCCGTTCGTGACATCAGCAGCAACTTCGCGAGCTGGTGCCGGGCGACGGAATTGCGCCTGTCGGCGCCCCGGTCCGTGCCCGCCAGCAAGTCCCGCTGGGTTCTCGGCGTCGCGACCAGGACGAAAACCCGTTCCAGAGCGGCCTGAAGGAGACCATGCCCATGACCACACCTGCCGTAGAGGTTTCGTTCGAGTTCTTCCCGCCCAACACCGAGGAGATGAACGAGGCGTTGTGGCGGTCCATCGAGCGCCTGGCCGTACTTTCGCCGCGCTTCGTGTCGGTGACCTACGGCGCGGACGGCTCCACGCGTGAGCGGACCCACGCTGCGGTCGCGCGCATTTCCGAGGAAGCCGCGCTGACGGCGGCGCCGCACCTGACCTGTATCGGCGCCGAGCGCGCGCACATCGACGATATCGCGAGGCAGTACTGGGACATGGGCATACGCCATCTCGTCGCGCTGCGCGGCGATCCGCCGAAGGGCGCAACCGCCTACGAACCGCACCCCGACGGTTACGCGTTCGCGTCGGACCTCGTGGCCGGCCTCAGGAAGATCGCGGATTTCGACATCTCGGTCGCGGCCTACCCGGAGGTGCACCCCGAGGCCGCGAGCGCGAGCGCGGACCTCGACAACCTGCGCCGCAAGCTCGACGCCGGCGCGTCGCGCGCCATTACGCAATTTTTCTTCGAGGCCGACGTATTCCTGAAGTTTCGCGACCGCTGCGCGGCCGCGGGCATCGAATCGTCCATCGTACCCGGAATCCTGCCGATCACGCGGTTCCCGCAGCTCACGCGCTTTGCGCGACAGTGCGGCGCGAGCGTACCGGACTGGCTCACGGAGCGCTTCGCCGGTCTCGACGACGATGCCGAGACGCGCCAGATGATCGCGGCGAGCGTGGCGATCGAGCAGGTGCAGCATCTGCAGCGCGAAGGGATCGACGAATTTCATTTTTACACGCTGAATCGCTGCGAACTGACGTTCGCGATCTGCCACGCGCTCGGCGTGCGGCCGAAACAAGCCGCGGCCTGAGGACGAGACATGCAACGCACAGAACGCCTGGAAGCCCTTTTTGCCGCGCTCGATGAGCGCATACTGCTGCTCGACGGTGCCATGGGCACGATGATCCAGAGCTACCGTCTGGCCGAGGAAGATTACCGCGGCGAGCGATTCGCCGACTGGCATCGCGACCTCAAGGGCAATAACGACCTGCTGTCGATTACGCGACCCGCGGTCATCCAGGAAATCCATCGCCGCTTCCTCGATGCCGGGGCCGACATCATCGAGACCAACACCTTCAATGCCAACGCGCCGTCGATGGCGGATTACGGCATGGAGTCGCTCGTCGTCGAACTCAATACGGCCGCGGCTCGCCTCGCGCGCGAATGCGCCGATGCTCACGCCGCGCGAACGGCAACGCCGCGTTACGTCGCGGGGGTGCTGGGCCCGACCAATCGTACCGCGTCGATCTCGCCCGACGTCAACGATCCGGGCTATCGCAACGTCGATTTCGCGACGCTCGTCGCGACCTACCGCGCGGCTGCGGTCGCGCTGATCGAGGGCGACGTCGATTTTCTCATGATCGAGACGATTTTCGACACGCTCAACGCGAAGGCGGCGATTTTCGCGCTCGAGCGCGCGTTCGAGCAGACCGGCATACGACTGCCCGTGATGATTTCGGGCACGATCACCGACGCCTCGGGACGCACCTTGTCGGGACAGACCGCCGAGGCGTTCTGGAACTCCGTCAGGCATGTCGATCCGTTCATGATCGGCCTGAACTGCGCACTCGGCGCGAGCGACCTGCGGCCCTATGTCGCCGAACTCGCCCGCATCGCCGATACCCGCGTCAGCGCGCATCCCAATGCCGGTCTGCCGAACGAATTCGGCGAGTACGACGAGACCCCCGCGGAGATGGCGGCGGTCGTCGGCGAATTCGCCGCGAGCGGGCTCGTGAATCTCGTCGGCGGCTGCTGCGGTACCCGGCCGGAACACATCGAGGCGCTCAGGGAAGCGGTCGGGGACAAAGCGCCGCGCGCCGTGCCGGAAATCCCCCGCCGCTGCCGCCTGTCGGGGCTCGAGCCACTCAACATCGGGCCCGACGACCTGTTCGTGAACGTCGGCGAGCGCTGCAACGTGACGGGTTCCGCCCATTTCCGGCGCCTCATCGAAGCCGACGATTACGTCGCCGCGGTGCAGGTCGCGCGCCAACAGGTCGAGGACGGCGCGCAGATCATCGACATCAACATGGACGAGGGCATGCTCGATTCCGAGCGTGCAATGACGACGTTTCTGAACCTGATCGGCTCCGAGCCCGACGTCGCGCGGCTGCCGTTCATGATCGACTCGTCCAGGTGGTCCGTGATCGAAGCCGGCCTGCGCTGCGTGCAGGGCAGGGCGGTCGTCAATTCGATCAGCCTCAAGGAAGGCGAGGAGAGCTTCATCCGGCAGGCGAGACTCGTTCGCGACTACGGCGCCGCCGTGATCGTCATGGCGTTCGACGAGCACGGCCAGGCCGATACGATCGAGCGCAAGGTCGACATCTGCCGCCGCTCTTACGAGATACTGACGGAGGTGGTCGGCTTCCGCGCGACCGACATCATTTTCGACCCCAACATATTCGCCGTCGCGACGGGCATCGAGGAGCATGCCGGCTACGGCATCGCGTTCATCGAGGCGACGCGGCGCATCAAGGCAGCGCTGCCGCATGCGCTCGTCAGCGGCGGCGTGAGCAACGTATCGTTCTCGTTCCGCGGCAACAACGCGGTGCGCGAAGCGATTCACTCCGTGTTTCTCTACCACGCGATTCGCGCCGGCATGGACATGGGCATCGTGAACGCCGGCCAGCTCGCGATCTACGAGGACCTGTCGGCAAACCTGCGCGACGCCGTCGAGGACGTGGTCCTGAATCGGCGCGACGACGCAACGGAACGGCTGCTCGATGTCGCCGCGCAGTACAAGGACAAGGCCGCCGTCGGCAGGGAACGCAAGCAGAATCTCGAGTGGCGCGGCTGGCCCGTGGAGAAACGGCTCGAGCATGCGCTCGTCAAAGGCATCGACGAGTTCGTCGTCGACGACACCGAGGAGGCTCGCCAGCAGGCGGTGCGTCCGCTCGACGTCATCGAAGGCCCGCTCATGTCCGGCATGAACGTCGTCGGCGACCTGTTCGGTGCCGGCAAGATGTTCCTGCCGCAGGTCGTCAAGTCGGCGCGCGTCATGAAAAAGGCGGTCGCGCACCTGGTACCGTTCATCGAAAAAGAAAAGGACGGCGCGCCGAGCAGCAACGGCAAGATCGTGCTCGCGACGGTCAAGGGCGACGTCCACGACATCGGCAAGAACATCGTCGGCGTCGTGCTGCAGTGCAACAACTTCGAGATCGTCGACCTCGGTGTCATGGTGAGCTGCGACAAGATCCTCGAAACGGCGCGCCGCGAGAACGCGCAGATCATCGGGCTGTCCGGCCTCATTACGCCGTCGCTCGACGAGATGGTCCACGTGGCGTCGGAAATGCAGCGCCTCGATTTCGATCTGCCGCTCCTGATCGGCGGCGCGACGACGTCGCCCGCGCACACGGCCGTGAAAATCGAGCCGAATTACGACGGGCCGGTGATTTACGTCAAGGATGCATCGCGCTCGGTGGGCGTCGCGCAGGCGCTGACCGAATCCGGGACGCGCGCGGAACTCGTCGAAAAAACCCGCCGCGACAATGCGCAGCGGCGCGAACGACATGCCGGCAAGAAACGCCTCAAGCCGCAATTGTCGCTCGACGCCGCGCGCCAGCGGCGTCATCCGGTCGACTGGGCCGCCTACGAGCCGCCCGCGCCGCGCTTCCTCGGCAGCAAGGTGTTTGCCGACGTCGAGCTCGCGCGGCTCGTGGATTTCATCGACTGGATGCCGTTTTTCAATGCCTGGGAATTCCATGGCAAGTTTCCGGCGCTGCTCTCCGACACGGTGGTCGGCGAGTCGGCGAGCGCGTTGTTTGCGGACGCACAGGAGATGCTTGCGCGCATCGTCGACGAGCGCTGGCTCGAGGCGCGGGCGGTGGTCGGTTTCTGGCCGGCCAATTCCGACGGCGCCGACGACATTCTCCTGTACACGGACCACAGCCGCTCGACCGAGGCGATGCGCCTGTGCCATCTGCGGCAGCAGCGCGCCAAGTCGGTCGGGCAGCCGCAGCAGTGCCTGGCCGATTTCGTCGCGCCCGCCGGCAGCGGCAAGGCCGATTTCATCGGCGGATTCGCGGTGACCGCGGGTATCGGGATCGATGCGCATGTGAAGCGTTTCGAAGCCCGCCATGACGACTACAGTGCGATCCTCCTGAAGGCGCTCGCCGACCGGCTGGCCGAGGCGCTGGCCGAGTACATGCACGCCGAGGTGCGGCGCGAGCACTGGGCCTACGCGCCCGACGAACGGCTCGGCAATGAGCAGCTCATTGCCGAGGAATACCGCGGTATTCGCCCCGCGCCGGGCTACCCGGCCTGCCCGGACCACACCGAGAAAGCCAAGCTCTGGTCGCTGCTCGACGTTGCGGCCAACATCGACCTTCGCCTGACGGAATCCTATGCGATGTATCCGACGGCGGCCGTCAGCGGCTTCTATTTCGCGCACCCCGAGTCACGCTACTTTGCGGTCGGAAAGATCGATCGTGAGCAACTGGAATCGTACGCGCAGCGCAAGGGCATGAGCGTCGCCGAAGCGGAGAAGTGGCTCGCGCCGTATCTCGGTTACGACGCGAACGCGCAGAACGCCGCCTGAGCCCGGCGCCAGGGGTCTGCGCGGCGCAAGATCACTCTGCGGCGAGGCCACCCGGCGCGGACATCCCACCGCTTGCTCTGCAAGGTGTGTTTTGGATTTGACCGGCTGAGACGTTTTCCGGGTGGGCGGAATGACGCGGTCCGTTGCCGGGCAGCTAGCCCGTCGCCGGCACGGCGAGCGTCACGAGGATCGGCAGGTGATCGGAATCGATGTCGGCGCCGACGCTGAAATCGAGCACACCGATATCGTCGGACACGAGGCAGTGATCGATCGGGATCATCGCGGGCAGCAGGAACAGCGGCCAGGTCGGTAGAATGCCGAAGCCGCGCCCTGCGTGCCGGAGCCCGCTGACTTTTACGAAACGTCGGTAATGCTGCGCCCAGACGGTGGTGTTGAGGTCGCCGACGACCACGACCGGCGGCGGCGCCCGCGCCGCGAGCTTTGCAATGCGGTCGAGCGCCATGTTGCGTGCGCGGTAGTGCTCCGCCCCGATGGGCGGCACGGGATGGGTGCTGATGATGCGCAGGCGGGCGCCGTCGAGGACTGCGGTTGCGACGAGGTCCGGGGTGCCGAACGGCGCGGACTCGATGACCGCGGTCGCGTCGAGCGGAAACCTCGAGTACAGGGCGATGCCGAACGGGTCGTCGCGCGGCTCGAGCACGCTGTGCGGATAATCCGCAGCGATGCCCTGCAGCGCGTCGATCCAGGCCGGCGTCGCTTCCTGGATTACGATGAGATCCGGCCGCTCGTCGCCGATGAGAGCAAGAAACGGCGCCGCATTGTCGTTCGATATCAGTACGTTGGCGAGCAGTATTTTTACGGTCACGCCGCCTTCTGCCGCGACGCCGGGCACGCGCTCATCGGTCAAATACCAGGGGACGACGAACCAGCCGTTGAACAGCACGGCTGCAAGGCCGAGCAGGAACCAGGCGCGCCGCCGCAGTACGAGGAACGCCAGCGCGAGCAGCACGGACGCGCCGAGATACTGCAGCCGGAAATGCGAGAACAACTCGAGGTAGCGGTGCCACTGGTCGAACGCCGTGGCCACCGAGAAAACGCATGTCAAAACGAGGCCGACTTGCAGTACGCCGACGGCGATCCCTTGCCAGTCGCGCGCGCCTACCCGCACGCGCGATGGCCCGGATGCTGCGACGACGGCATTCGGCTCATTCGTCTTCGATAGTGACTTCGGTGATCTCGACGGTTTCCAACGGTACGTCCTGGTGGCCGCCGCGGTTGCCCGTGGCAACTCCGGCGATGGCATCGACGACGGCCATGCCGTCGGCGACCTCGCCGAAGACCGCGTAGCCGAAATCGCGCCCGCCGTGATTGAGGAAATCGTTGTCCTTGAGGTTGATGAAAAACTGCGCCGTCGCACTGTCCGTTTCCATCGTGCGCGCCATTGCGAGGGTGCCGCGCCGGTTAGTCTCACCGTTGTCGGCTTCGTTCTTGATCGGCTTGCGCGTGTCCTTCTGCTTCATGTCCGCATCGAAGCCGCCGCCCTGGACCATGAAGTTCGGAATGACGCGATGAAAGATCGTGCCGTCGAAGAAGCCGTCGCGAACGTAGCGGCGAAAGTTTTCACAGGTGACAGGCGCCTTTTCGTCGAAGAGTTCGACCTTGATGTCGCCGTGATTGGTCTTGATCGTGATCATGTTGTCTCGGATGTGTGGGATCTGCAGGCTATGTACCACAGAACGCAGCCCGGCGCGCGCTCGTGACGCGCGGATGCCCGGAATAGTCGCTGCAGCAGGCAATGTCGCTCCAGCCGAGGCTGGTAAGCAGGTCGGCGACTGCCTGCGATTGCTCTGCGCCGTGCTCGAGGGCCAGCAGGCCGCCGGCGGCGAGGATCGCGGCGCTGTCGCGCGCGATGACGCGAATCGCATCGAGGCCGTCAACGCCGGCGACGAGCGCAGCGGCGGGTTCCTTGCCGAGCCGCGCGAGCGCCTGGTCGCGAGTCCCCACATACGGCGGATTGCTGACGACGAGGTCGAAGCATTCCTCGCTGACGGGCGCGGTCCAGTCGCCCGTGGCGAAGCGGACGTTCGCGAGCCCGAGTTCGCGCGCGTTGAGTTGCGCCACCTCGAGCGCGGCCGCGCTGCGATCCGTGGCGACGACGCTGCTGAGCGGGCGCTCGCGTGCGATCGCGAGGGCAACCGCGCCGCTGCCGGTGCCGAGATCCAGGATCGTCCATGCCGCATCGCGCGGAATTTCGCGGAGCGCAACCTCGACCAGCGTTTCCGTCTCGGGCCTCGGCACCAGCACCGCCGGACTGACGACGAGTTCCATCGACCAGAATTCCTTGCGGCCCGTGATGTACGCCATGGGTTCGCCGGCAAGCCGCCGCGTGACGGCCCGCTCGAGGCGCAGCAGCGCGTCGTCGTCCGGAACGTCCTCGGGGTGCGCGAACAGGTAGCTGCGCGGCACGTCGATCGCGCGGCCGAGCAAGATCTCGGCATCGAGACGCGGCGATTCGCTCACGGCCTCGAGGCGCGCCGCGAGCCTGACTAGCAGCTGGCCGATCGGCGGATTCTCCGTCATAAATATGCGTCTCGCGGCTGGTGACAGGCGACGGCTCTCGCGTACACTCGCCGTCAATTATTCAATTCGGCCCGCAATCGGCCCTTGCACCCGATGGACATGACGATCTACACGAATATCCTCGACATGGTCGGCCGCACGCCGATGCTCGAGGTGCGCAATCTCGATACGGGCCCGTGCAGGCTCTACCTGAAGCTCGAACTCATGAATCCGGGTGGCTCCATCAAGGATCGTATCGGAATCTCGATGATCGAGCAGGCCGAAAAGCGCGGCGACATCGCGCCGGGCGACACCGTGGTCGAGGCCACGGCCGGAAATACCGGGCTCGGGCTGGCGCTGGTCGCGGCACAGAAGGGCTACCGGCTGATCCTCGTGCTGCCCGACAAGATGAGCCAGGAAAAAATCTTCAACCTGCGCGCGATGGGCGCCGAAGTCGTGCTGACGCGATCGGACGTCGGCAAGGGCCACCCGGAGTATTACCAGGATCTCGGCCGCCG
>JBFISV010000082.1:0-8816 GCA_041608415.1 Woeseiaceae bacterium | reverse complement strand
CTCCTTGCGAGTATCGACATACGCGCGGCGGAACGCGCCGCACCACAGGCCAAATGAACGCAACGTGTGCGATGAGAATTAATCAGAGTCTCCCTAGCGGTATGCGACGAGCACAATCCCCACGTCCGTTCGCCTGGCTGCGCGTCTTCGCGCTGCTCGGCCTGCTGCCCGCAATGGACGGATCGGCGGCGACGAAGAACGGATTCGAGCTCGACGGCGCGCTGGTGCCGAGCGATGAAATCCTGCACGGCGGTCCGGGCCGTGACGGCATCCCGTCGCTCGACGATCCCGTGTTCGTGCCGGCGAACGACGCGGACTTCCTGAGCCCCGAGGACCGCGTTTTGGGCTTGACGATCCGCGGCGTTGCGCGCGCCTACCCTGTACGCATTCTCAACTACCACGAGATCGTGAACGACGTCATCGGCGGCGAAGCAATAGTCGTCACCTATTGCCCGCTGTGCGGCAGCGGCATGGCTTTCTCGGCCGACGTGAACGGCCGGCGACTCGATTTCGGCGTCTCCGGTCTGCTGTACAACAGCGACGTTCTGCTCTACGACCGGCAATCCAACTCGCTCTGGTCGCAAATCGGGAAAACGGCTGTTACGGGCTCCATGAAGGGCACGAAGCTCGACGCCGTCCCACTGTCGCACACGTCGTGGCGCGACTGGCTCGCACGCCATCCGGACTCCGGGGTCTTGTCGATGAATACCGGCTACCTTCGCAACTACCGGGTGAGTCCCTACGGAAATTACAGCTCGAGCGCTCGCCTCTACTTTCCCGTCGCGCAGGAAGATCCGCGTTACGAGCGCAAAGCCTGGGTTGTCGGCATCGAGATCGGCGGCCGCTTCAAGGCGTACCCGTTTGACGAGCTGAGACGGGGCCCGGCGCGGTTTACCGATGAATTCAATGGACGGCGCTTCGAAGTCGTTTTCGACGCAAGCAACGAGACGGCGAGAATCCTCGGTTTGGATGGCAATGAGTTGCCGAGCGTGATTGCATTCTGGTTCGCCTGGTATGCGTTTCACCCCGATACGTCCGTCTACACGGTCCCCCGCGATTGACGCCCCGGGCTGACAGCGCTCGAGCGCTGCGCTACGGTGGGCCGATGATGCCGGCACCTAAAATAGCAGCAGCGAGGCGATTCGCCGCCGTCGCTGCGGCATTGGTCGCGCTCGGCTGTTCCGGGGAACCGGCGCCGCCATCACGGGCTGCCGGCGAGAACCTGTTGCTGGTCAACGCCCGCGTCTACACGCTCGACTGGCCGGATCCGGCAGGCGACGGGACGCCGATGCCGGGTTCCCCCAACGACGAAGGGGGCTGGCATCCCGATGCTGACGCCGTCGTGCTGGACGGGAATGCAATCGCCTATGTCGGCCGCAACGAAGATGCGATGAAGTTCCGTGACGCAAACAGCCGCGTCATCGATCTCGCGGGCGCGACGGTCATTCCCGGTCTGATCGATTCGCACACGCACGTCTTCGAACTCGGGGAGCGCCTCGACGGCGTCAGCCTCGTCGGCGCGAAGACCGAGGAAGACGCGGTCGCGCTCATGGCCGAGCGTGCAAACAGCGTCGCCGAGGGCGAATGGATCATCGGACTCGGCTGGGACGAAGGCGCCTGGGCCGACAATTACCCCGACAAACGTCTGCTGAGCGCGGCCGTGCCCGATCATCCCGTCTATATGCGCGGGCTGCACGGCTTCGCCGACTGGTGCAACCAGATGGCCCTGGACGTCACGGGTATCAACGCGGCAACAGCGGTGCCCGTCGGCGGTGAAATGCGGCTCGGGGAAGACGGCGAGCCGAACGGCCTGTTCATCAATCGGGCCGTCGAGGTGCTGCGCGGCGCAATGCCGGCGCCTTCGCATTCCGCCAAGCGGCGCCAGGTCCTCCTGGGTCTCGAGCGGATGGCGCGTGACGGCTATGTCGCCGTCCACGACGCGGGACTCGCGAGTCAGGAGATGGCGATACTGGCGGAACTCGAACACGAGGGCGCGCTGCCGATCCGCATATACGCGATGCTGTCGCTGCGCGACGAGGACCTGATCCGTGAATGGATCGCGCGCGGGCCCGATACGGACAGCGACAGCATGCTGATCACGCGCAGCGTCAAAGCTTATTACGACGGCGCACTGGGCTCCCGGGGCGCACGGCTGCTCGACGATTACAGCGACCGACCCGGGCACCGCGGCATCAGCGGGGCGGCGTATGGCTTCAATGAGGAATTGATGGCGGCTGCGATGCGAGGCGACTTCCAGATCGCCATCCACGCGATTGGCGATGCCGGCAATCGTGAAGCGCTCGACATCCTCGAGCGCGTCATCGATGCGGCGCCCGCAACGGGGGCGCTGCGGCATCGTATCGAGCATGCGCAGGTGCTGCATCCCGACGACCTGCCGCGCATAGGGGCGTTGGGACTGATCGCGTCGATGGAACCGCCGCACGCGGTCGAGGACATGCCGTGGGCCGAAAAACGGCTCGGACCGGAGCGTATTCTGGGCGCCTATGCCTGGCGGTCGCTGCGCAGGACGAACGCGGTACTCACGTTCAATTCCGACAACCCGGGCTCCGATCACGACATCTTCTACGGCCTGCACTCGGCGATCACGCGGCAGGACAGCGACGGTCAACCGGACGGCGGCTGGTATGTCGAGGAAGCGGTCGGGGTCGAAGAGGCCATCCGTGCCTATACGCTGTGGTCCGCGTACGCGAGTTTCAGTGACGACGTGACCGGCATTATCGCGCCGGGCCGCCGGGCCGACCTTACGGTCATGGACATCGATCCGTTCGTGCTCGGCGACGAAAACCCGCGTAAGTTGCTGGACGGCCGGATTCTGATGACGATCGTCGACGGCAACATCGTCTACGAGCGATGAGCTGCCGCCGGGACTGGCCCGGCCTGCAGGTTTTTTCGACGCGGGCGACCGCTGCCGGGAAACGGCGCACACCGCTCACTCAATGGCCCGTCGGCCCGTACGGGCGCGACGGTCTGCCGCCCGATCGCCCGATCTGTCAGCCGTTTTCCGCGACGGTCTCTTGCGCCGATCTGCGGTTGTTGGCCTCCGCATGATGGGCAAGATCCCGCAAATAATCGGCGAACTCCGGGTCCTCGCCTTTCAACAGCGACGGTATCGCCGCGCGAAAATCCTCGCGGCCGCACCATTCCTGCATGAAGTCTTCCCAGGATCGCCAGCGTCGCGCGTCCCTGCCCGACAGGTCCGTCGCATACAGCAGCAGGTAAGCGCGTTCGAACAGCGCTATCAGCAGGCCGAAGATCGCCTGCATACGCTCGAGTTGCTCGTCGCTGAGGTCGCCGGTCCGTGTTTTCGACAACAGCCGGAGGTCGGGATTGTCGAGCGCGAGCCTGAGAAAGTCGTGGTACGTCTGTGAGATCGCCTCATAGACTTCCTCCTCTTCGGCATAGCGCTCCTTGCGCTTTTCGTACAGGAAGAAGACCAGCGCGAGCGGCAGGCCGAGGACGGTCATGATGTAGCTCAGCATTTCCCAGGTTTCGATCGTCACGCTGAAAATCCTCCGCAATCCTTATTTGCGGCTTTGCCGCTCTCCGAAAACGACGTCATCACCCCGCATCGCACGGTGGGTCTGCCGGACACACCGGACCCGAATGATTTCAGGCGTAAAGGTTGCGCGCTAGCGTAGCATGCCCGGGAATTATCGATCACGTCGTTCGGTCGGCCGAGCCTTCAAACCGATGCGGCGCTGCGCGCATCCAATAAACAGGGAGGCGCATGCACCGATGAAAAAAATTATCCTCGCGGCAGTCGCAATCCTCGTCGCGGCCGGCGTGCTCGTGTACCTCTACATGTCGGAACGCGGCCGGTGGACGACGGAGGCCGATTACACGGGCCTTGCGCGCGAGGTCCGGAACGGAGAACTGGTGTCGGAGAGCGATCCGGCCGTCGCGATGCGTTTCGCCCCGTCCTTTCGCTATCTCGGCGGCCAAAAATTCGTGCTGTACGGGGTGGCCGGCGTCGAGCAGCACTTCTTCGCCGAAACGACGACCGAGGGCGCGCTCGAAAGCGTCTACTGGATCCAGTTCGAAGAATACCTGCCCGACAATTCCCATCGATACGACTACGAGGATTCGCCGGGCCGGCTGAGTATCGGCGCCTTCGATTTCTACGTGGATACTGCCGCGGTGCAATCCGATCCCAAAAGCCGCCGCCGCGGCACGGACGGCGCGCGCGCCCGCGAGTTCCTGATGAGCAGGGGTTTCGTCCTCCCGGCGAACTACGTCTATGCGCGTCTCGTTCACCTGACCGATGAATCCCGGCGCAAGGAACTCATGGTGATTTTCATCGAGGACCTCGCGCCGCTGGGCCTGAACGGATCCCACCTCGTCGACGGCGGGCGCGAGGCCGGCCGCTGGCCTGCGATCGAGAAGAATCACATTGAGAGGATCAGGCGCACGATGGCGCTGCGCCGGCCGGACGGCAAGTCCTGACTAACGCGTCCGGAACGGGCCTTACCCGGATGTGGCGGACGGCAGCGCCGGGGATCGGGGACTGAACGGCCGGTCGAGAGCCAATCGTATCGTGGTGCCGCGCTGGCGCGCGTCATCGGCTAGAATAAATCTCGGAAAACCAAATAACCTATTGTTTTATCAACAAGAGTCCCGGCAAATAGCGTCGATCGATCGCGGCTCGCCCGAGCGTCGCCGCTAGTCCGAATCGGCCCAACCGAGAGCACGCATCATGATGTCGAAGATCACTTCCTGCTCGATGACGCCGCGGACACGTTCGGCGCCCGCGCCGGCGCCGTAGAGCGCCACGTCCTCGCCGCCGTGCGTTTCGTCGTTGGTGATCGAGCCGTCCAAGTTGCGATTGGCGAACGGCACGAGCGATTGCGCAACGGCATGAATACCGGTATCCGGCGCGGGTCGCGGCAGTTCGGTGACCGCGCCCGGACCGTTAGCGTAAGCGAGCGTGGTATAAGGCTGGCCGTCCGCCGCGATCGCCGGTTGCCGCCGCGGCTCGCCTTGCGTGTCGTTCCCGACCACGAGACCGAGAATGGGATTGCCGCGCGTCGGATAGCCACTCATCGTGAACACGTGCGAATGATCGGCCGTGACGAGTATCAGGGTCTCCGCGAGATCGACTTTTTGTAACGCGACCTCGACCGCCCGGTTGAATTCCTGCGCCTCGAGCAGGGCGTAGCCCGGTTTGCCCTCGTGATGGCCATGATCGATACGCCCGCCTTCGACCATGAGAAAATAGCCGGCGCCGCCGCCGTCCAGCAGATCGATCGCCTTCCCTGTCATTTGCGACAGCGACGGCTCGGTCGAATTATCGGCGCGCTCGGCGATGTAGGTCATGTGAGAACGCGCGAACAGCCCCAGAACCTGCTCCCCCGGCTGCGAGGCCTGCAGCTGCTCCGCCGACGTCACGTAACGGCGATTGGGCCTGCCGTCGAGCCATTCCTGCACCAGGTCTTCCGCAGGCTCGCGCCGCGCGCCGCCCCGATCGGCGCCGAAAAACCGGTCGCTGCCGCCACCCAGCGCGACATCGAGGCCGTCCGCGTAGGCGTTCTTGACGAGCTGGTGGGCAATGTCGCGGCAGCCCGCCTGCCACGCGGCCTCCGGGACAAACCCGTCCGACTCCCAGTCGCGTTCCGGCGTATGGGCATACAACGTGGCCGGCGTTGCATGGGTGACGCGCGTCGTGGTGACGAAGCCCACCGCAATGCCGCGCCGATCCGCAATTTCGCCGATGGACTCGAGCGGGTGGGCGAGCGCGCCCTCGCAATCCCGGCGTTTGGCCGCGGGCCCGATGCTGATGACCCCGGCGCGGGTTTTGCGGCCGGTCACCATGGCCGTCGCGGTGCCCGCGGAATCCGGAACCTGTTGATTCGTGTTGTAGGTCTTCACCAGGGCGACGTTCGGAAAGCGTTCGAAGGCGAGCCAGTGATCTTCGCCGCTCATACCCTCCGACTGGCCGTCGAAAATTCTTGCCGCGGTGACGGTCGATACCCCCATGCCGTCACCGATGAACAGGATCACGCTCTTCGCACTTGCCGTACGCTGCTCCGGCAACGTACCGGGCGTGCCGCAACCCGACAGCGACGCGACTCCCGCCAAAACGACGGCGATCGCAACGGTGGGACTAAGAACAGCCTGGTGATACGAATGAGTCATAGGTGGAGCCGCCTTTGACGTCGCCCCCGCGAGAGCGGCGATTGCTGAGCTTCGAGCGTTTCGGAAGCGACGATCATACGGCGCCTGCGACTTGAATCAACCTGCGACTCGTGCACGCCGGCGCGGGCCGTCGCACGGGGCCGGCATCGGGCTGGCACGGAAACAGTGCGGCGATTCCGTCCGACGCGAGCGGGCCGGGAAGGCTTCGCGGAACCTGCGTCACGGAATTTCCGGCTTTCCTCGCCTAGAGTAAGGATGGATGGGTTCATCGGGCTGTCAGCCCGCGGCGTGCGCCGGAATCGACCGGTTCCGGCGGTCTCACCGCAACGCTGACAGCCACGAGCAATCGGGCGACGCGTTTTTGCGGGAAATAGCATTCATGGTCCACGTACTACTGCCGATGGCGGCACTCGCCGCGCCGGGGCCCGCCGCGGCCTGGTTTCGGCCGGTCGCAAAGTCCCGAAGCACCGAGCACTTTGCGGCGCGCGGAGGTGTGAAATGGCCCTGAAACGCGCCCTCGTGGTGGACGACTCGAAATCCGCACGGCTGGCCCTGAAAAAGCAGCTCGAGGCCTACTACCTTCACGTGGACCTCGCCGAGTCCGGCGAGGACGCTCTCGAATACCTGCAGTCACACATGGTGGACGTGATCTTCATGGATCACATCATGCCGGGCATGGACGGCCTGGAGGCAATGAGCGTCATCAAGAAGAACCCGCTGACCGCGACGATCCCCGTCATGATGTACACATCCAAGGAGGGCGAGGTCTACGTCAGCCAGGCGCGTGCGCTCGGGGCAGTCGGAGTCTTGCCGAAGCAGGTACAGCCCGGCGTGCTGTTCGGCATGCTGGCGAAGCTCGGGCTCGTGCACGATCGCCGGGCCGCGACCGGAAGCGACGATGCCGAGGCACTTCCGCCGGCCGAGGAGCGGCGCGGCAAGGCAGGGTCGGAGCAATTCGGCATGACGGTGACTTCACTGGTGTCCCGGATTCTCGAAGACCAGCGACGCGCATTGCGCGCCGACATGCAAAGCGGTTACGAGGACTTCGCCACGCATGTCGCCGAGGAAGTGCACAACAGGATCAGGGAAGACCAGATAGCTGCAACGCGGCAGGCGGCCACTGACAACCGTCGCGGCCCCTGGCTGTTCGTCAGCGGTGCGCTCGCGATCGCCGCCCTGCTGCTCGGCACGTGGCTGATGCAGGCGAGTTCCGAGCGCGCCGTCCTTCGCGACAACCTTGCGCAACTGTCGGCGGAACTCGAGAAAGAGCGTGCGGTGTCGAGGAACCTGAGCCGACAGCTGGCCGCGAACCTCGACGCCGAACTGACGCAGTCAGATTCGGCGGTTCGTGCTCTACTCGGCACGCTTGTCTGGACCATGAACGAATCGGCCACGGTCCCGTACGGCGAGCTTCCATTCAACGCCGCTCGCACCGCACAAATCAGGGAGCTGATCGAGCGGCTCGTCGACGCGGGCTATGCCGGCCCGGTCCGCGTGGAATCGCATCTAGGCGAGTTCTGCCTCGTCAGCGATTCGACCGGCGTCTATCGTCTCGCGGACCCCGCAGCGCCGATCGCATCCTGCAGCGTCTTCGGGCACCCGCTCGACGATTCACGGCTGCTCGCCGACCGGCAGACACAGGAATTCCAGAGGTTCGTGTCGAATTCACCGCTGGTCAACGGCTCGGGTATCGATCTCGAGGTCGTCGTCCACGACCGATCCACCAGTATTCCCCGTATGCCGTACCCCGCCGGCGCGGAATTCGCGGGCGAGTGGAACGAGGTGGCAGCCGAGAACAATCGCCTGGAATTTTCGCTGGCAGGCAGCGACGCGAGCTGAGCAAGTTATCGGCATCTCGCCGCACGCGAGACAGCGTGCCTGGGAGCCGAAACCGTCCTGCCCGCGACCGGTCGTGCGCGGCCGCATCACGTCGCGCGCTTGCGTGTGGCGAGCGGGCGGAACTCGGTCAGATTGGATTGCGGACTCAGCCCTTCGAGCGACGCAAGATCGCGAGCGCCTCGTCGAGCTGTTCGCGGCCGCGTCGAATCGTTTCATGCCCCTTTGCGAGCAGCTTGTTACCGTCGGCGACCAAGGCATTTCCCTGCCGCACCATGCGGATGCCATCGGTGAGCGTTTGTCGGGCAGCGGGATCGTTGCTCGTGCTGGAATCGAGCATCGCCTGCGATCTCCGGATCGCCTCGTTGCCCTCGGCAACCAGCGCCTGTCCGTCCCGGACCTTCTGTCGGCCTTCGTCCAGCATGGCCTGGCCGCTGCGGATCATGTTCTCGCCGCGCTCGATTCCGAATCGCGCTGCCGCGTCGTTGTCAAGCAGGCGCGCTTCTTCTTCCTCGATGGCCTGTTGAATCGTCGTCGTCGTACGAGCCCCGCTGCAGGCTCCTGTGGCGAGAACGATCGTCGCCGTCAAAGCGATCGTCGATCGCAGGTGCATTTGGAAATTCATGCGGCCTTTGTACGCTGGTCGGGCAGGTTTTGGCAAGCTGTGGAATCGAAAGCAAATTGAAAGCAAACAGGTCCGGCGCGACGAAAATTCGAACGTCGCGTCGGCCCCGGCCGGTCGAGCGAGGCTTACTGACCGACGGCTTTTTTAAAGTTTTCCTCGAGCGGTAGCGGTTCGCTGAATGTCAGCGTCCGGTACGGGAACG
>JBFISV010000081.1:0-9131 GCA_041608415.1 Woeseiaceae bacterium | reverse complement strand
ATGACGTTGACGATGCAGGCATCGAGTTCGCGCGCCAGTCCGAGCAGCGGCCGCATGTCCTCGGCGGCACGGGGAAACGCATTGATCATGCAGCCGAACCCGTGCTCCCGGAACAGGCTGCCAAGCGCGCGGCACTCCGGGATCTCGTCGACGGCCGGGTCGAGGCAGATGCCGTCGAAGCCCGCCGCCGCGGCTTGGCGAAAGTTCGCGGCAACGCCGGGCTCCGGCCGCTCGGGATGCCGGAGTTCCATCGCCCACAGCGACTGGAAGATCTCAAGCGTCTGCATGCTCGTCCGGCGAGCGCCCGATGGCCAGCGCGTCGACCGCGATCGCGGCGTCACGGGTCACGATCAGCGGATTCACGTCGATCTCGGCCACGACGTCACGCAGGCCGTCCACGGCCGCGGAGAACCGGGCGGCCGCGTCGCAGAACGCGTCGATGTTCGCGGGCGGGCGGCCGCGCACGCCGTCGAGCAACGGCCGCAGCCGCAGTCGATCGACGCAGCGCCTCGCATGCGCGGCGTCGAACGGCGGCAGCGCGAAAACGACGTCGCGCAGGGTTTCGGCCAGCGTACCGCCGAACCCGAGCAGCACGACCGGGCCGAATTGCGGGTCGTGCCGGGCGCCGAACAACATTTCCACCCCGGGGCCAGCCATCCGCGCGACGAGCACTTCCGGGCCGAAGCGTCGGTCGAGTTCGGCGTACGCGTGCCGCAATTCGGATTCGTCGCGGATGCCGAGCAGGACGCCGCCCTGGTCCGACTTGTGCAACACTTCGCGGCCGCTGGTCTTGACGGCGAGCGGATACCCGAGCCGACGTGCCGCCGCCGCGGCTGCCGTCGCGCTGCTCGCGAGGTGCGATTCCGCGACGTCGAGGCCGAACTCCCCGAGCATCGCGAGCGCTTCGCCTTCGGCGAGCGTGTCGCCGCTGCCGAGCCGTGCGCGCCACTTGTCGACCGTGGCGGCATCGAGGGCCTGCGGCGGAGCGCAGCGTCGCTCGAGAAAATCGCGGTAGCGCATGAGCGCGCGGCAGCCCTCGAGAAACGAGCGCACGCCATCGAGCACGGGAAGGCCGGCGTGCGTGCTGGTCACGACCGCCGCGTCCCGGCCCGTCCCCGCCCGCGCCGAAACGAGGCAGACCGGCTTGCCCGATGCCGCGCGCGCGGCCTGCATGTAGCCGAGGTAACTCGAATAGATGGTTCCGCCCGGCGCCCGGTCATGGACGACCGCCCCCATCGCGGCGCCCTCGTCCCGCATCATGTGCGTCAGGCACTGCGTCATGACATCGCCTGCGTCCGGGCCGCCGCGGCTCCACGCGTCGAGCGGATTCACGGCGGGCAGCTCCGGGGCCAGAATGGTTTCGAGCGCGTCGACGGTCGTTGCCTGCAGACGGGTCAGGGGCACGCCCGTGTCGTGGGCGAGGTCGATGAGCAGCTGCCGTTCTCCGCCCGAATCGTGCAGCGTCACGAGACCGCCGTCGCCGAGCGGATGCATCTCGGCGAACATGATCAGCGCGGTCGCCCACGCATCCTGGTCGAACACGCGCTGCACGCCGCAGCGGTCGAACAGCGCATCGAAGCTAGCGTCGTCGCCCGCCAGCGCACCGGAATGCGACACCGCGAGTCGGGCCGATGCGGCGGTGCGCCCGACTTTCAATGCGACGATCGGTATCCGGCGCCGTGCCGCCTTTTCGAGCGCGTCGCGAAAACCCGCCGGGTTGCGCGCCGTCTCGACGAACAGGCCAACGACGCGCGTTTCCGGCAGGTCGAGCACGAAATCGAGGTAATCGTCCATGGCAACGCCGAGTTCGTTGCCCGTCGAGACCGCGAAATTAATTCGCAGGCGCTGCTCGCAGTCGATGATGCCCGACATGCCCGCGCCCGAATGGCTGATGATCGAAACATTGCCGGGCGGCTCGTGCGTGGTGCTGTCGAAGCCGCAGGCCCAGACACGATCGCGCACGTTGTAAAAGCCCATGCCGTTGGCCCCGCAGACGAGCATCCCGGCCGCGGCGACCTTCGCCGCAACGCGCTCGCGCAGCACGGGCGTGCTGTCGTCATCGAGAAACAGCGTCGACATGATGACGGCCGCCGGTATGCCGGACTCGATCGCCGCATCGAGCGTGGCCTCGAGCTGGCGGTCGCCGACGGCGAATATCACGAGGTCCACGCGCTCAGGCAGCGCGCCGAGTTCCGCGTAGCACTTGAGCCCGCCGACCTCGCGGTAGCCGGGATTCACCGGGAAGACGTTGCCCTCGAAACCGCCGCGGCGCAGATTCTCGAGCACCCAGGCGCCCATCGAATCCTCGCGCGCCGAGGCGCCGACGACGGCCACCGATCGCGGCCGCAACAGCGGATCCAGCCGGTGCGCCATGCGCGTGTCTGCCGCCCCGCTCAGTAAGGCCCCGGCGGCGTGGCGCTGCGTCGCGGCGGAAACCAGAACGGCTTGTCGACGACCGTCGCTTTCGCCATCGTCCGGTTCCAGTGCATCTCGCGCTGATAGTAGACCTCGACCCAGACCGTGCTGCCGGGTTTGCCGTGCGGCGTGCGTACCGTGCCGAGCGCAATGTTCTGTTTGCACACGGGGGACCACGCCGCCGAGGTAATGAAGCCGATCTCGGACCGGTTGTTTTTTTCTTTAGCGAAGATATAGGAATTGTGGGCGGTCTTGTTGCCGTCGATGTCGAGCTTCACGAGACGCCATGTCGAGCCCCCGCGCTTTTCCTCGGCCAGCGCCCGGCGGCCGTTGAAGTTCGGCTTCGTGAAATCCACGAGCCATTCGAGACCGAGTTCCAGCGGCGATCGCGAGCGGCCCGTGCGCACCGTTTCGTCGGCCGGCAGGAACTCCGCGTAGGCGGCGAGAAAGCCCGCCTCGATGCGCGACACCTCGAGCGCGTGCGTCCCGATCGCGCGAATGCCATGCAGTTCTCCGGCGGCGAACAGGGCGTCCCATAGCGCTTCGGCCTTGCCGGGATCGATCCACAGCTCGTAGCCGAGATCGCCCGTGAAGCCGGTGCGCGACACCATGAGCTCGGCGCCTTCGAAATCGACGTGCATGAGCCCGAACGGCTTGAGCGCGTCCAGGCCCTCGAGCCCCATGTTGCGGAGCACGCTCGCCGAAGTCGGCCCCTGCACTGCCAGCGCGGCGATAGCCTCGGTCTCGTGCGTGACGGTCACGTCGAAGCCGATCGTCGCCGCCGTCAGCCACGCAAAGTGGCGCTCCTGCGAGCACAAACGGTACTCGCCCTGGCGCAAATGAAAAATCGTGCCGTCGTCGATGACCTGGCCCTGGTCGTCGCACCAGACCGCATACGCGACGCGCCCCGGGCGAATCTTCGTCATGTCGCGCGTGACGAGCCGATCGAGATAGGCCTCGGCGTCCGGGCCGCTAATGCGGTACTTGGTCATCGGCGTCAGGTCGAAAACCGCCGTCGCGTTACGAATGGCGAAATACTCGGTGTCGGCGCAATACAGGGCGTCGGCGCTCGAATAGCCTTTCCACTCGTGCCAGGTGTTCAGCGTATCGAGTTTCTCCTGCCGCGCGTAGAACGGCGTCCGCAGCCGGCCCTGGGGAACTTCGTTGGCGCTCATGCCCCACCCCTCCTGCTCAGAATCGATCGCGCGGCATTGCGGCCGGCCGCGCCGCTGACGCCGCCGCCCGGATGCGTGCCCGCGCCGCACAGATACAGGCCGTCGATCGGCATTCGGTATTGCGCCGCGCCGCTCAGCGGGCGGACAAAGAGAAACTGATCCAGCGTCAGCTCCGCATGGTGCCAATGACCGCCGCCGATGTGGAATTGGCCTTCGATGTCCGCGGGCGTGAGCAATTCACTGGCCGTTATTCGTTGCTCGATATCGGGCGCGTACTTCGCGATCGTGCCGATGACGCTGCGTTTGAACGCATCGCTCGCTGCGGCGTCCCAGCCGCCCTTCAGCCCGTAAGGCGCGTACTGGACGACGGCCGACAACACGTGTTTGCCGGCCGGCGCGAGCGTCGGGTCGCGGAAGCTCGGAAACGCCATTTCCACGACCGGCTCGCGGGAACATTCACCGTACTTGGCGGGATTGAACGCCCGCTCGACGTAGTGCTCGTCGGGCGCGATGACGAGACGCTCCGCGAAATCCTTTTTCTCGAGACCCTCGAACGTCGGCAGCCCGTCGAGTGCGAGATGCAGTTTCGCGGCGTTGCCACTGCCGCGAAGGTGCTGCACGCGCCGCGCGAAACCGGTTTCGACGTGCCGCGCGCCCAACAGCTCCATGACGGTGCGTTTCGGATCGGCATTGGAGATAACGGTCAGGCTCTCGTGGCGCTCGCCGTCGCTCGTCTCGACTCCGACCACGCGGCCGTTCCGCACCACGATTCGCTGCACCGGCGCGTTCGTTCGGATCGTAACGCCCGCGGTCCGCGCGAGGTGCGCCAACTCGTCGCTCACGGCGCCCATGCCGCCTTTCGGCAGCGCGAGGCGGCCGTGGTTCCCGGCCAGCCGATACAGGTAAGTCATGATCGTGTTGGGGGAACGCGGCCCGAGATGCGTGCCGAGCACGGCATCGAGGCTCAGTGCGCCTTTGAGCGGGCCGCTCTCGAACCGCTCAACGAGCTCGTCGTGAATGTTCATCCCGATGAGGCGCAGGAATTCCCGCATCTCCGTTTTGCCGAGCCGCCGGATGTCGAAACCGAGTTGCGCGAGCGTCATGACGTCGCCGCGATCTTTCGTGCCGAGTCGCGGCGGCGGCTTGTTGAGATAGGTCCGCAGCAGGTCGGAGAAACGGTTCATGCGCTTTCTGAACGCCCGGTACTCGCGCCCGTCGTCCTCGGAGACGCCCGTCGCGGCATTCGCCGTCAGGCGTACGTGCCTGCCGTCCGCTGCCAGTGACACGGTCGCCATCGAATCGCACGCGAGTTCGGGTTCGAAACCGAGCTCCGTTTGCACCGCGGGCTGCAGCTGGTACAGGAGGTGCGCGCACGCGGACACCGAGTAGCCGTCGGCGAATTCGCGCGTGACGGCCGCGCCACCGACCTGCTCGTTCGCCTCGAGAACGAGCACGCTCATGCCGCCCTTCGCGAGCAGCGTGGCGCAGACGAGGCCGTTGTGTCCGGCGCCGACAACGATTGCGTCGTAAGCGTCAGTCATCGCCGAAATTCTCGGGAACGGTGTTCGGGCGCTTGAGATCCGCGAGGATTTCGCGGGCGGCGTTGGCACCCGGCGCGGCCATGACGCCGCCGCCGGGATGGGTGCTCGAGCCGCAGAGGTACAGACCGCCGACCGGGGCGCGATACTGCGCGTAGCCCGGGACCGGGCGATTGAACAGCAGCTGGTCCATGGTCAGCTCGCCATGGAAGATATTGCCCTCGGTGATGCCGATCTGCTCCTCGATGTCCTGCGGCGTGCGCACCTCGACGTGCAGGATCAGGTCCTTGAAGTCCGGGCTGTAATTTGCGATCTGGTCGATCACGGTGCGGCCGAACGCGTCGCGTTCCTCGTCGGTCCAGCGCCGGCCCTCGAGCTGGTGCGGACAATATTGCACGAAGCAACTCATGAAGTGCTTGCCCGGCGGCGCCATCGTCGGGTCGTTGAGCGTCGGAATGAGCATGTCGACGTACGGGTCTTGCGACCAGGTCCCGGCTTTCCAGTCGTCGTAGGCGCGCTCCATGCGCTCCATCGAATCGATGAAATGCATGTCGCTGTGGATCAGTGAACTGCCCTCGGGCAAGGCCGGAAAAGTCGGCAGGCCGTCGAGCGCGATGTTGAGCTTGCCCGACGAGCCGCGAATCTTGAAGTTCTGCACGCGTCGGTAGAACGCCGCGGGCAGGTCCTTCTCGTCCATGCAGTTGATGAACGTGCGCTTTACGTCCATGGCCGACACGACGACGCCGGCGGAAATTTCGTCGCCGTTTTCGAGCGCGACGCCCGTGACCTTGCCGCCCTGGACGACGATGCGGTCGACGCCGGCCTCGGTGCGCAGTTCGCCGCCCGCGGCCCTGAAGGCGCCCGCGATCGAATTGGATACGGCGCCCATGCCGCCGCGCGCAAATCCCCAGCTGCCGACGTTGCCGTCGACCTCCCCCATGTAATGGTGCAGCAGCACGTAGGCCGTGCCGGGTGAATGAATGCCGAGCGCGGTGCCGATGATACCGCTGCCGGAAAAAGCCGCCTTGATGACATCGGTTTCGTAATACTCGTCGAGATACTCGGCGACGCTCATCGTCCAGAAGCGAATCGTCTCGTACATCCGGTCTTCGCCCATCTCGAGGAACTTCCTGCCGATCTTCACGAGCTCGCGAATGTCGCTCGGCTTGAAAGACGTCGGGTCGGGCGCGGTACTCAGCAGGAATTCGCGAATGAAGCGACACTGCCGCATCGTATCGGCCGAATAGCTCTTGTATGCGTCCGCATCGTGGCGCGAAAAACGCGCCATCTCGCGATAGGCCACCTCCGCGTCGTGGTAGGAGCCGAAGTAATCGCCGTTCTCCATGAACGTGACGGAGCCGCCGTAGGGCGTCACCTGCAGGCCGTGTTTGTGAAGTTCGAGTGCGCGGTAGATTTCCGGCCGCAGCAGACTGCAGACATAGGAGCAGTTCGAATAGATCCAGTCTTCGTACAGGTTGCGGCTGACTGCCGCGCCGCCGATGTAGTCGTTCTTTTCGACACAAACGACGTCCAGACCGGCGCGGGCCAGGAAAGCCGCCGTCGTCAATCCGTTGTGCCCGGCCCCGACGACGATAGCGTCATAGGTCTTCATGCATGTTCGTCCGCTGTTGTGCTTGTTCTTATGGGGCCATCCGGGATTCCGGCTTCATATTACTGCAGGTAATGTCGACGGCGCGCTCGAATTTGTCCAGCGTTTCCTCGAGGCATTCCACATTGTGAGCCTCGCACAGGAACCACGGCTCGCGCGAATCGGGCTCGATGAGTATGCCCTGCTCATGCAGCTCCGGCGCGAGCGCATCGTAGAAATCATAGTCCGATTCGATCCAGGCGCGATAGTCCGACGGCGGCGATGCCGCGAAAAACAGTCCCATCAGCGCGGGATGGCCCGTGAAACTGTGTGCAATGCCGCGCTCGTCGAGTATGCGGCTCAAACCGCGCTGCAACTTGCGGCCGTAGCCCTCGATGTCGGCCAGCGCCGTAGTTTCTTCCAGTATTTCGAGGGTCTTGTCCGCGGCGGCAAGGGACACCGAATGACCCGTGAACGTGCCGCCATGCACTACGCCCTTGCCGAAGTGCCGCATGATGTCCTCGCGTCCCGCGACGACCGACATCGGATAGCCGTTAGCGATTGCTTTCGCGAACGTGCAGACGTCCGCTTTTACGCCGAGCAGTTCCTGGACGCCGCCGCGCGCCACTCGAAAGCCCGTCTTGACCTCGTCGATGATCAAAACGACGTTATAGCGATCGCACAGCGCGCGGACGTCCGCGAGGTACTCCCTCTCTGCCGTAATCGCGCAGCAGTTGCCCATGATGGGTTCGACGAGAAACGCACCGATATCGTCGTGACGCTTCTTGAGCAGGTCCTCGACGGCGTTCGTATCGTTGAGCGGCACCGTATGAAACAGGCGTTTGGTGACCTGCGGCACGCCTTCGCCGAACGGCATAATCGGCGGCCGGCCGTCTTCGGGTGCCCAGCCTTCCATTTCGGAGTACCACATTACCTCGCTGAACACACCGTGATAGCCGCCCTCGACGACGATGTGCGCGTCCTTGCCGGTATAGGCTCGGGCGACCCGCAACGCGGCCATGACGGCCTCTGTGCCGGAGTTCGAAAAGCGCACGAGTTCGGCGGCCGGGACCATGCGGCTGATGCGGCATGCGACCTGGTATTCGAGTTCGGTCGACAGCGCGAACACGCCGCCGACCTGCATGCCCTGCCGGGCTGCCGCGTCTACGCGCGGGTCGGCATAGCCGAGGATGATCGGCCCGTAGCCGAGCCGGTAGTCGATGTATTCGTTGTCATCGAGGTCCCAGACGCGGCCGCCCTTGCCGCGCTTCACGTAGATCGTACGGCCGGGCCCCCAGTAGCGAAAATTGGACGAAACGCCGAGCGGCAGTTTGCCGAGGGCTTTCCGGTGATGCGCATTGGACTTTCTCAGGCAACGCATGGAGCCTCCCTGTCGGAGACCTCAATGGTCTCACCAAACGGGCCGGCGAGTCCAGAAAAATGAATGAACATTCATTCATTTTATGGCATCATGCGTGGCGTAAAGGCCTGCCAGACATAGCTTTTATCAGACATTCGGACGGGATGATTCGATGGCGCTAGCCGCAAAAAAACGACCGCAGCGCGCCGCGATCCGCGAACAGCGGCGCCAGCAGCTCATCGATGCGACGATGAAGTGCATTACGCGCAAGGGCATCGGCAGCACGACGCTCGCCGACGTCGCCCGCGAGGCCGGCCTGTCGCAGGGCATCGTCAACCTGCATTTCGACAACAAGGACAACCTTCTCAGGGAAACCCTCGCGCGACTGGCCGGTGAGTACCGCACGCGCTTCGAGCGCGCGCACGAGCGCTCGGGGCAGGCGCCGCAGGATAAGCTCATGGCATTGCTGGCGCTCGACCTGCACCCGTCGATCTGCCAGCCCGGCAAACTGGCCGTCTGGTTCGCGTTCTGGGGCGAAGTCAAGTCGAGACCGACCTACCGCAGGATCTGCGACGAAATCGACAGTTACTACGACAGCGTGGTGGAGCGCTTATGCGACGAGATCATCGTCGAGGGCGGCTACGAGCACGTACGCGGCGCGCAGGTGGCGCTTGCCCTGACGTCGATGACCAACGGCATGTGGCTCTCCTGCCTCGTAAGCCCCGCAACATGGAACCGGCACGAGGCCATGGCCACAGTGCGAAATTATCTCGCACACGTGTTTCCGCGCCATTTCGAACTCGGAGAAAGCCAGTGAGAATCGACATCAGCGACAGCGCAAGGGCCTGGCAGGCGATTGCGCGCGAATTTGCGGACGAGTATCTGCAGCCGCACGAGGTCACGGCCGAACTCAACGGCGGCGAGTTGCCGGCCGACGTCACCAGGCGCAACAAGGAACGCGCGATCGAACTCGGCTTCCCGGCGATCGACGTTCCCAGGTCCCACGGCGGTCTCGAACTCGCGATGGAGGAACAGGTCGCGATCTGGGAACAGCT
>JBFISV010000080.1:0-9209 GCA_041608415.1 Woeseiaceae bacterium | reverse complement strand
TTCCTCGGATACGCGTCGCTCGCGGCGATGCTGTTCAATTTCGCGGTCTTCATGGGCCAGAGCGCGGCTTCGAGCCTCGCCATGCTCGTCATTCCGACGGCGATTGCGAATTTCTACCTCGCGCCCGTGCTCGCGCAGGCGCAGAGCCTGGTCTCCCTGCGCATGCGTTCGGTCACGTCGGCGCTGATGCTGCTGCTGATCAACACGATCGGCCTCGCGACGGGCCCGCTGCTGACAGGGCTCCTGAGCGATTTGCTCGAGCCTCGCTTCGGCGTCGAATCCATCCGCTACAGCCTGCTGATCGTGTGCAGCGTCATGCTGCCGTGGTCCGCGTGGCACTATTTCCGGGCGGGGCGGTCGATCGAGGCGGATCTCGTGCGCGCGCACGAGCACGATTGACTCGCGTCGGCGGACGAGTCGTCCGGCCGCGCTACATCGAGCGCAGGTACCAGTCGAAGTCGAGCGGCGATACGACCTGGTGGAATGCCTCGCACTCGGCGCGCCGGTTGATCGCGTAATAGCGCACATAGCGCTCGCCCAGGTAGTCCGGCAGCACCTTGCTGCGCGACAACCTGTCGAGCGCTCTGTCCCAGCGATTCGGGATCCTGAGCTTCGGTGTGATCGCTTCGCCCTGTTCGATCATTTTCGGCGGCTCGATCTTGTTCCGGAGTCCGTGATCGACGCCCGCCAGAATCGTCGCGGTGACGAGATAGGGGTTTGCGTCGGCGCCCGCGACGCGGTGCTCGAAGCGCAGGTTGTTCTCGTCGGCCGAGGGAATCCTGACGGCAACGACGCGATGATTCACGCCCCAGTTCGTGTCGACCGGTGCGAACATCTCGGGGCGCAGGCGCCGGTAGGAGTTCATGTTCGGCGCAAATATCGCGGTGGATTCCGGCATCAGCTTGAGCAGGCCGCCGACGGCATGGCGGAGCCGGACCGAAAACGGCGGCGTCGCGAGCGACTCGCGACCCCTCGAAAAATAGTTCCTGCCGCGCTTGTCATACATGCTCATGTGGATGTGCAGCCCGTTGCCGGCGTCGTCCGCGAACGGCTTGGCCATGAAGCACGCCACGAAGCCGTGTTTGTTCGCCGCGGCCTTGACCGCCCGCTTGAGCAGCACCGCATGGTCGCAGGCGAGCACGGGGTCGTCGACATGCCGCAGGTTGATCTCGAACTGCCCGGGCGCATATTCCGAAATCGCCGAATCGGCGGGCACGTTCTGGGCGTCGCACCAGGCATACACGTCGTTCATGAACGGCTCGATGGCCCACAAGTCGTCCGGATGATACGGGTGCGGTCCGGGCTGCGGCCGGTACGTGCCGGGCACCCGCGGTGCCCGGGCCGTGGGCTTGGTGGCCTTGGCGTCGAGCAAGTAGAACTCGAGCTCTGTCGCCATGACGATTTTCAAGCCGCGTCGCGCAAACGGCTCGAGCGCGTTCTCGAGGACGGCGCGCGGGTCGCCGAAAAACGCATCGCCCGCCTCGTCGTCGATCCGGAACAGCGCCTGGGCCATGGGGTTCTTCGCCCATGGCACCGGTGCGATCGAACCCGGCACGAGCCTCGCCGGCAGGTCCGGATCGCCATCGTGCTCCGTGTACGCCAGTCCCGGCACGGTCGCCCCGAGCGCGTCCAGCAGCACGGCGCCCGCGCAAAAGAAGAGGCCGTCGTCACAGACCTTGGCGAAGTCCCGTCGGCGAACGCGTTTGCATTTGAAGACGCCGTGCAGGTCCGGAACCAGCAGTTCCATCGATTCCGTGTCCGGGTATTTGCGCAGATGGGCTTTGAGTTCGGATCGCAGCGACGCGGTCGATCTTGACGGCATGGAGGTCCCCGGTTGGCTAGGGTTCGGCCGACCATTCACGCTGGCCGACTGCGCGCGAGCTTGGCCCATTCGCCGCGAGGCCGCAACCCGGTCGGCCTGCTGGACGCGCTCGCAGCCGGCGATCATAATATGAAACCTGTATTCATATCATGGCAAAGCGATGGCCGTCACGACCGTCACGCCGCCGCCCGGCGCACAGGCTGCGCTGCGCGCGGTGCGGCTCCTCAAGCTGTTCACGCCCGCGCGACCGGAGCTGTTGCTCGGCGAGCTTGCCGTACGCGCCGGGCTCAACAAGTCGACGGCGCATCGACTGCTGCGCGCGCTGCAGAGCGAGGGATTCATCGATCGCAACCAGGCAACCGGCGCATACTGTCTCGGCGCCGCGCTGATGGCGCTCGGCGTGCAGGCGCTGTCGAGCAATACGCTGCGCGTGCGTGCCCGGCCGTTTTTGCAGCGCCTCGCCCGCGAGTCCGGCGAGACGGCGACGCTCGAAATCCCGGTCGACGATTCGATGCTGATTCTCGACGAAGTCGCCGGTGACTATGTCATCGGCGCGGCGGCCAACGTCGGCACGCGCTGGCCGATTCATGCGACGTCATCGGGCAAGGCGCTCATCGCTTTCGAGGACGACGGTCTGCGGCGCCTGCAGGACCCTTTGCCGTCATTGACCGTGAAGACCGTCGTATCGCGCGAACAGCTCGAAAGCCAACTCGCCGGCATTCGCGGCAAGGGTTATGCGGAGACCGTCGACGAACTGGAGGACGGTTTTTCCGGCATCGCGACAGTCGTGCGCGGCGGCATGGGCGAGGTACTCGGCGCACTGTCGATCGGTGGCCCGACGCAACGCCTGCCGGCCTCGCGGCGGGGCAGACTCGCCGCCGCGCTGCTCGAAGCGGCCCGGGACCTGCACCCCGGCCAATGACGCAGTGTGCGATGCCCGTGTTACCATGCCCGCAGTCTTTGCGGCAGGAAAAATAACATCAAAAGACGCAAGCTGACGCTCCGGATCGGGACACGTTTATTTGCAATCGGAATCGCCGCGCTGCTCGGCCCGCAGGCATCGAATGCGCTCGATATCGAAACGCCGGCCGTCGGCCTGGCCGGCGTCCCCGCGACGTTCGCGGTCGCCGACGTTGCCGATCGCGCCGACGTGACGCTGACCGTCGGGGAACGAAGCTTCACGCGCGAATCGAGTGCCGAGGGCAGGGCCGTATTCGCGGACATACCGCCCGGCGACGTCGGCATCACCACGATCCGGGCGCGCGCCGGCGCAGACACGGCGAGCACCGAGCTCCGCGTGATTCCCGGCTGGGTATCGATACTGCCGGCCGTGCTCGCGATCGTAATCGCGCTACTGTTTCGCAACGTGATTCCTGCGCTGCTGCTCGGCCTGTGGGTCGGCTCGACCGCGCTGGTTTCGTTTACGGCGACGGGCGCGCTGCACGGCCTGCTCGACAGCTTCCAGGTGTACGTGACCGCCGCGGTAGCGGACTCGGATCATGCCGCCATCATCCTGTTCACCATGATGATCGGCGGCATGGTCGGCATTATCACGCGCAATGGCGGGATGGCGAGCGTCGTGCGCATGATCGTGAGCCGTGCCAAGACCGCGATCGGCGGGCAGGTTGCGGTCTGGCTCATGGGCCTGATGATTTTCTTCGACGATTACAGCAACACGCTGGTCGTCGGCAATACGGCGCGCTCACTGACGGACCACTTGAAAATCTCGCGCGAAAAGCTGGCCTATATCGTCGACTCGACGGCGGCGCCGGTCGCGTGTATTGCGCTCATAACCACGTGGATCGGTTATCAGCTCGGACTGGTCGGCGACGCGCTCGAGTCCGTCGAAGGCCTGGCCGACATGAAAGCCTATTCGATATTCCTGAACTCGATCCCGTACAGCTTTTATGCCATTTTCGCGATCGCTTTCGTATTCATCGTCGCGGTGTCGGGCGAGGACTTCGGCCCGATGCTCAAGGCCGAGGTGCGTGCGCGAAAGGGCCAGGTCAAGCCCGAGTCGAAGGAAGCGCTGCCCGCGCTCGAGGGCGACGATCTCGAGCCCAAGGCCAACATTCCGCTGCGCGCCCTGAACGCCTTCATCCCGATCCTGGCACTGATCGGCGCACTGGCGGTCGCCCTGTGGGCGACCGGAGAGGGAGACGGGATTACGGAAGTGCTCGGCTCGGCTGATCCCTACAAATCGATGATGTACGCCTCGTTCGTCGGCGTGCTCGTCGCGGCGAGCCTCACGATCGGCCAGAGAATCCTGTCCGTGCACGAAACGGTCGACGCCTGGTACGGCGGCGTGCGTGCAACGCTGTTCGGCATGATCATCCTCGTGCTCGCGTGGTCCCTGTCGCACGTGACCGAAAACCTCAATACAGCCGATTATCTCGTCACCGTCCTCGCGGATTCGCTGCCCGTGGCGCTGGTGCCCGCCACCGTCTTCATACTCGCCGCGATAACGGCGTTCACGACGGGCACGAGCTGGGGAACGATGGGCATCCTCATGCCGCTCGTCATTCCGCTGACCTGGGCGGTCATGGGCGTCAACGGCATCGCCGATTCATCGGGCATGCACATCATGTATTCCTCGGTGTCGTGCTGCCTCGTCGGCGCGGTCTGGGGCGACCACTGCTCGCCGATTTCCGACACGACCGTGCTGTCGTCGGTCGCGAGCGGCTGCAATCATATCGAGCACGTCCGCACGCAGCTGCCGTATGCGCTGTTCGTGGGTTTCGTCGCGATGGCAGTCGGCACGATCCCCGGCGGTTACGGCCTGCCGCCGTGGATTTCGATCGTCACGGGTCTCGTGATTCTCATAGCAGTGCATCGCGTCATGGGCAAGCGGGCGGAGGCGCTGGTCTGAGCCGGGCAAGCCGCGTATCCTAGCCGTAATACGGCATCGAGAGGAGTAACGGGGTTCGTCCCCCTATGCGTTTGAAACCCGTCATCGGCGTTCCGGCGGATCGTCGCACGCTCGGCCCGCACCCGTTTCACATGGCGGGCGAGAAATACCTGAAGGCAATCGTCGACGGCGCCGACGCATTGCCGTTGATCGTCCCGGTTCTTGCCGATCCCTTCGACATACAGACGATTCTCGAGCACGTGGACGGCATACTGCTGACCGGCAGCCCGTCGGACATCGAGCCGCATCACTACGACGGCGAACCGTCACGCGACGGCACACTGCACGACCCGGAACGCGACGCCGTTACGCTGCCGATGGCGCGTCGCGCCCTGGATACCGGCGTGCCGCTGCTCGCGGTATGCCGCGGGTTCCAGGAACTCAACGTGGCGCTCGGCGGCAGTCTGCACCAGCACGTCCACGAGGTGCAGGGTTACCACAATCACAAGGAAGACCCGGACGACCCGCTCGACGTGCAGTACGGGCCGTCGCACCCGGTGACGCTCGTCGAGGGCGGCCTGCTGCACCGCCTGCACGGCGGTACCGACGCGGTCGTCAATTCGCTGCACGGGCAGGGTGTCAGGCGGCTGGCGGACGGCGTCACGGTCGAGGCGGTGGCCGACGACGGACTCATCGAGGCATTCAGCGTCGACGCGGCTGACGCGTTTGCTCTCGCGGTACAGTGGCATCCGGAATGGAAGGTCGCTTCGAATCCATTCTCGATGCAGATTTTCAAGGCGTTCGGCGACGCTTGCCGCAAGCGCATCGCCGGGCGAGCGGTGGCAGATGGCTGACGACGACGTATTTCAATCGTGGTTCGAGGAGCGCGGCATCGAGGACGTCGAGGCGTTTGTGCCGGACATGGCCGGGGCCGCTCGCGGCAAGGTGCTGCCGGCCGACAAGTTCGGCGTAGGCACAATGAAGATGCCCGAAGGCGTGTTCAGCCAGACCGTCTCCGGTGACTACGTCGACGACGAGAACAACGTCGAAGACCGCGACATGCTGCTCGTGCCGGATGCCGCGACGCTGCGACCCGTGCCGTGGGCCTCGGATCCGGCGGCGTCGGTGTTCCTCGACTGCTTTCGGCGCGACGGCTCGATCGTCGCAACGAGTCCGCGCAGCGTGCTGCGCAAGGTGCTCGCTCGCTACGAATCGCGCGGCTGGACGCCGATCGTGGCTCCCGAAGTCGAGTTCTACCTCCTGAGCCCGCATTCGGACCCGAATGAGGAGGCCGAACCGCCCGAGGGCAGGCTCGGCTGGACCGACGGCGCGCGACAGCCCTACAGCATCGACCAGATGAACGACTTCGATCCGTTCATCAACCACGTCTACGAATATTGCGAAGCGCAGGGCATACTCGTCGACGCTTTGTCCCAGGAGGCGGGGCCGGCGCAGTTCGAGATCAATTTCCTGCACGGCGACGCGCTGCGTCTCGCCGATCAGGTGTTTCTGTTCAAGCGGACCATCCGCGAAGCGGCGATCGAGCATGCCATGCACGCGACGTTTCTCGCAAAGCCCATGGCCCAGGAGCCCGGCAGCGCGCTGCACATCCACCAGAGCATCGTCGACGCAAACGGCGCCAATATTTTTTCGACGCCGAACGGTGACGCAAGTGCACTGTTCTACGGGTTTCTCGGCGGCCTGCAGCGTTACGTGCCCGAGGGCATGCTGGTGTTCGCTCCGTACGTCAATTCCTACAAGCGCTTCCTCACGCCGTGGGATTCGCCCGTCAATCTCGCCTGGGCGATCGACAATCGCACGGTCGGACTCCGCGTGCCCGATTCCGGCCCCGAAGACCGTCGCATCGAGAACCGCATGCCCGGCGCCGACGTCAACCCGTATCTGGCCATTGCGTTGTCGCTGGCCTGCGGCTTCCTCGGTATGGAGGAGGGCCTCACGCCGACGGACCCCGTCGAAGGCAGCGCCTACGGGCAGGAATTCGGGCTGCACAAACATCTGTATTCCGCGATCGAGGCGTTCCGGGCGAGCGCGCCGCTTCGCGGCATGCTCGGCGACGAGTTCGTCAGCCTGTATTGCAAGCTCAAAGACGCGGAATACATGGAGTTCCAGGAAATTATTACGCCGTGGGAACGCGAGATCCTGATGTTCAACGTCTGACGGCACTATTTCAGAATGTGATCCCGGCCGGACGGTCGCCGTCCGTGTCGGCTAAGATCGAGTTCTTCAGCGAACGACACGCAGGCGAGGAGCAAGCATGGCCGCGATTGACAAGACCGCCAGTGATCCCGGGCGCTCCCGCAGGGACTGGCAGGAACTCGACAAGCAGCATCACCTGCATCCTTTCACGGATCACAAGGATCTGCACGCGAAACGCTCCCGCATCATCACGCGCGCCGAGGGCAATTACATTTTCGACGCCGACGGCAACCGCATACTCGACGGCATGTCGGGACTCTGGTGCGTCAACCTGGGCTACGGTCGCGAGGAACTCGTCGAAGCGGCGACGGCGCAGATGCGCGAGTTGCCGTACTACAACAATTTCTTCCAGTGCGCGCACCCGCCGGCGATCGAACTCGCGTCGATATTGCGCAAGGTCAGCCAGCCGCAGTTCAATCGCGTGTTCTTCGCGGGCTCCGGTTCGGAATCGAACGACACGGTCCTGCGCATGGTGCGGCGCTACTGGGATCTCGTCGGAGAGCCCGAACGGCGGACGATCATCAGTCGCAAGAACGCCTACCACGGCTCGACCGTGGCGGCAGCGAGCCTCGGCGGGATGAAAGCGATGCACGAGCAGACGGTCGTGCTGCCCGGCATCGAGCACATCGAGCAGCCGTACTGGTTTGGCAGCGATCGTACGATGTCGCCGGCGGAGTTCGGGCTCGCTGCGGCGAAGGCGCTCGAAGACAAGATCGACGAGGTTGGCGCAAGGCGCGTCGCGGCATTCATCGCCGAGCCGGTGCAGGGCGCCGGTGGCGTCATCATCCCGCCGGACACGTACTGGCCTGATATACAGCGCATTTGCGACGAGTACGGCATCCTGCTGATCACGGACGAGGTCATCACGGGCTTCGGCCGCCTCGGCCGCTGGTTCGGCGCCGACCACTTCGAGGTGCGGCCCGATCTCATGCCGTTCGCGAAGGGTGTGACCTCGGGCTACCTGCCGCTCGGCGGCGTCCTCGTCAGCGATCGCATCGCGGACGTCCTGATCGAAAAGGGCGGCGAATTTTTTCACGGCTATACCTATTCGGGGCACCCGGTCTCGTGCGCGGTCGCGATCGCGAATCTCAGGATCATCGAACGCGAGGACCTCGTTACGCGCATCCGCGACGACATTGGCCCTTATCTGCAGGCGCGCTGGCATACGCTGGCCGATCACCCGCTCGTCGGCGAAACACGCATGCTCGGGCTCATGGGCGCGCTCGAACTCGTCGCGAGCAAGGACCCGCTGCGGCGCTTCGAATCGAAGCGGGGTATCGGCAGCCTGTGCCGCGATCATCTCGTCAACAGCGGCGTCGTGTTGCGCGCGGTCGGGGACACGATCATCTGTGCGCCGCCGTTTACCCTGTCGCACGAGGAAGCGGACAGAATCGTCGAACTCGCCTGGCAAGGCCTCGACCTGACGCTCGCATCGCTCGATTCGTAGCCGGGCCGCGCGCCGCCGGGAGTGGACTGATGGACAAACAGGCGAACGATTTCGCGCTCGTACGCGATGACTTGTACGGGACCACGCCGGAGCCCACGTACGGCGGCATCACGTCGTTCATGCGCCGCAAGTACAGCAAGGACCTCGCGGGCGTCGATGTCGCCGTCATGGGAGTGCCCTTCGACACGGCCACGACGAACCGCCCGGGCGCGCGCTTCGGACCGCGCTCGATTCGCGCCGCGTCCACGATCATGGCTTGGGAACGGCCCTACGGGATGGTGTTCGATCCCTTCGACAAGCTGGCTGTCGTGGACTGCGGCGACTGCTGCTTCGACTTCGGCGCACCCGCGTCCGTCCCCGACGAGATCGAAAAAGCGGCGGGCGAGATCATTCGCCAGGGTCCCGGTCTGCTGTCGCTCGGCGGCGATCATTTCATCGCCTACCCGTTGCTCAAGGCGCACGCGGAGAAATTCGGCAAGCCGCTCACGCTGCTGCACTTCGATGCGCACAGCGACACCTGGCAGGACAGCGACGATCGCATCGATCACGGTACGATGTTCTTCTGGGCGGCCAAATACGGCATCGTCGACCCGAAAACGTCGGTCCAGATCGGCCTGCGCACGACGAACCCGGACACGCTTGGATTCAACGTCGTCGATGCGCCGTGGGTGCACGCGAACGGCATCGATGCTGTCATCGAAAAAACCCGCGCCGTTCTCGGTGACAATCCCGTTTACCTGACCTTCGATATCGATTGCCTCGATCCCTCTTTCGCGCCGGGCACGGGCACGCCGGTATGCGGCGGCCTGTCCACGCACCAGGCGATGTCGATACTCCGCGGTCTCACGGGTATCCGCATCGTCGGCATGGACATC
>JBFISV010000079.1:0-9246 GCA_041608415.1 Woeseiaceae bacterium | reverse complement strand
GGTCGGCGAACTGCCGGCCAATGCCGCGGCCTACCTTGCACGCATCGAGGAACTGGCCGGCGTACCGATCGACATCATCTCGACGGGCCCGGATCGCGAGCAGACAATCGTCAAGCAGCATCCTTTCGCGTAACGCGCCACGGCCAAACGCCGGCCAGCGCGGCGACAACACCGCACGCCAGCAGCGACAACGCCAACGCGGCGGACGATCGCCGCCAGGGCAGCGGCAATGCTTCGATGATCGACGTGCCGGGTCCGTGCGTGCTTACCGGCATGTTCGACGTTCGCAAATTCGCAGGCGACGGTGGCCGCGAGAGTATCACCGGCGTCACAAAGCGCCGATGATGCTTGTAGACTGCGCGACTATGTCACCTGGTATCAGACCGCATCGATCGCTCGTGTTCACCGCCGGAGCATCGGCGTATCGGGAAATCCGCGAGCGGGGCTTCTCTGCCTCGCAGGTCGGCACGCTTGCCGGCGCGTCCGGCGGCGCGAAATGGCTGGTTCTGAGCCAGCTCGACCGGGTCGTGGCGCGGCACATACTGCCGGCGCTCGAGGGCCCCGTGCACACGATCGCCACCTCGATCGGTGCGTGGCGCTTCGCGTGCTATTGTCAGAGCGATCCGGTTGCCGCGATCGAACGCTTCGAAGAGGCCTACCTCTCACAGTCCTACAGCGAAAAACCGGACCGCCGGGAGATATCGGAGAAGACGGCCGCGATCCTCGACCACATTCTCGGCAGTCACGGTGTCGGCCAGATACTCGCGCACCCGGTGCTGCGCATGCACGTCATGACCGTGCGCAGCCGCCGCATTACGGCCGCGGAGCACCCGCTCGCGCTGGCCGTCAGCCTCGCGTCGGCCGCGACGATGAACGTCGCAAGCCGGCGCGCGCTCGGCGCGTTTTTCGAACGCGTGCTGTTTTACGATCGTCGTGACCTGCCGCCGTTTTTCGAATTGCGCGGCTTTCCCATGCGGCACGTCGCAATGAGCGAGCGAAACCTCAAGGACGCGATACTCGCGACGGGATCCATCCCGATCGTCCTCGAGGGCATTCGCGACATCGACGGCGCCCCCAAGGGCATTTACCGCGACGGCGGCGTCATCGATTATCACCTCGATTTCCCGCACAGCGGCCCGGACAGGCTCGCGCTGTACCTGCATTTCTACGATTACATCAAGCCGGGCTGGTTCGACAAGCATCTGGCGTGGCGCCGGTCGCAGCCGGCAAGCACCGACCGCACGCTGATCATCAGTCCGTCACCCGAGTTCGTTGCGCGGCTGCCGAACGGCAAGATTCCGGATCGCCGCGACTTCGAGGCCTTCACGCCGCGAGAACGCGTCGCTGCATGGAAGGGCGTCGTGGCGGCATGCCGCGAAATCGCGGACGAACTCGAAGAGGTGCTCGAGCACGATCGGCTCGCCGAACGCGTGCTGCCGCTCATGACCGCCTAGCCTGCCTGGCGCAGCAAGGCCGCAACCGGCACCGCGGGGCCCGCGCCCTGCCGTGGCGCCGCGAATCGTGACGTGGTTCATGCTCTCGGGCGCCGTCGTCCCGGGCGCTCGGCGTTTTCAGCGAGCGTTCAGCCCTTTGCGCGTATATGTGAGTGCCATCACGGCGATCAGGCGGTCGGCGCGGCAGAATGATCGGCCCGATCCACTGGGGGATGCATGCGACGAGGTGCAACATGAATAACAGATTTGCGGCAATACTCCTGGCGACGGCAGGACTCGCGCTCAGCGGCTGCGCGTCGATGAGCAGCGAGGAATGCATGGCCAGCGACTGGTCGGCGATCGGCTACGAGGACGGTGCGCGCGGCTATACGAGCGCTCGCTTCTCGACTCACCGCAAGGCCTGCGCCAAACACGGCGTGACAGCGGATTTTCGCGCCTACCAGGCGGGCCGCGACGAGGGGCTGGTCGAATTTTGCCAGCCGAGCCGCGGCTATAACCTCGGCGTGAGCGGCGGCAATTACAATGGCGTCTGCGACGTTGCGCTCGAGGAAGAATTTCTCGACGCCTTTCGCGTCGGGCAGCAGCTCTACGGCTTGCGATGGAACGTGAACCAGGCCAACGCGCAAATCGGTGCCAAGGAGCGCGAACTCGAGCGTGTCGAGAGCGAGATTCGCGACAAGGAAGCAATGTTGATCAGCGAGGAAACGACGACCGAAGATCGTGTCTTGTTGCTCGTCGACCTCAAGGATCTGTCGGAGCGCACCGGCGAACTCGAAAGCGAGATCGAGGCGCTGGTCGCCGCCCGAGCGCGGCACGAATACGAACTCGCCGACTACGAACAGACGGTCGCTGCTTACGATTTTTAGCCGGGGTTCTGGCCGGGAATCATCCGCCGGGTGTGCAATCGGGCGTCGCGGCCGGCCATTGTGCTTTTCGTCTCCGCCGCGGGCCCGGGCGCCACGCTACCGGGAGGTTACGCGCCGCGCGCCGGAGTCAGACGCGGCTCCCGGAGCCATTGTGCCGGCGATCCGGCGTGAGGCGCCGCTCGGTGTCGAACTTGCCGGTGGTCGCCCCGAATCGTCCGGTGCTGAACGGGCTGCGCCGCTCGCGACCCGAGCGCCGGTCCGCGTAATGCGTGAACTGACAATCGCAATTTGCCGCATCGCAATTCGTTAGCGGCAGGTGCGGCGCTTCCGAAGCGAGAAAACGATAGCCCGCCAGCGCTTTTGCGGCCGCGCAGGCGTCCGCCTTGGGCCGGATCGAGACGGCATGGAACTCGGACGTTTTCGTGAGTTCGAGCCCCTGTTGCCGGCCCCCTGCCTGCGCTCCCCGCGCGCGCCGTTTACGCAACAGAAAGGCGCCGACAGCGACAATTAGCAGCAGGACGATCAGTATCGATTTCATGCGGGGCCGATCCGGTTTTTGTTGTTTTTCTATCCCTACTGTAACTGCATCTGGGCGGTTTCGCACCTCAAATCGGCGCTGCGGATCGATTCTAAACCCGCTTCACGGCCAATGGGCGAGCTGGCCGATCGGCGTGAGCGCCGATTTTCCCGCAACAAATCGTCCCCGGATCAGTTGTCCGGTGCGGCGTGCGATGCACGCGGCCCCGACGCGTCGCGTTTCTTTTCCGCGGCGAGCGCGGCGATCGGGGCGAAGACGGCCGCGTTCTCGACGTCGGGCAAAGAGCGGTACACGGCCACGAGATCGTCGTGCAGTCCCGGCCAGGCAGCGACGCTTCGAGCAACATCCCCGGCATATCGGGCGACGTCGTTCTCGTCCAGCAGGCCCTCGTCGTACGCCAGTTGGATCGACTGGTAGACGCCACCGAGGTGCTCGGCCAGCGCCTGCATTCGCGACCGGTCGGTCGCCGTGATCAGGTGCCTGTCGGGCGCCTCGATCTTCAAGAAAAGCTGCGCAATGTCGGGATCGCCGATGCGCATGGCATGCACGGCGGCATACGCTTCGGCGAGCCGCAGTTTGGCGTCCGTCGTCGCGACGCGATTCGCTTCGCGCAGCTCGCCCGTGACGAGCAACAACGTGGCGACGATGCTCACGACCCCGGCGACTTCGGCGATCTCGCGCCAATTGATACGATTCATGGCAGTCGCGAACCTACCAGCCGGGCACCGCGGCAACGCCGAACAGCCACTTGTGGAAATACAGCACGATGAGAAACAGGACGCCGCTCGCCAGCACCGTGATCGCGTCCCTCGCAATCGGGACGGCGCCAGGTATCGCGCGGGCGCCGTCTCGGCGGTTGATCAGGAACATCGACAGCAGCGCCCAGGCGCCGAGGCCGCCGAACAGCACGACCGAGCGCGTATCGCCGTTTGCGAGCAGATGCGCGCCGCTCCAGACCACGACGCCGGTCAACATCGGGTGGCGCAGCATGCGCCTGATATTCCCCGGCGCGTTGGCCGCCGCGAACAGCACGAACGAAATGAAGACCAGCACCGGCACGACGGGGCTGCCGTACAAAGGCGGTGCGTAGAGCAAGCGGATATCCGCCATCCGCCAGCCGATCACGATCAAGACCAGCGCGATCACGATATCCAGCGCAAACAGCCCGCGATAGGCCTTGTCGCCGAGCTTCCCGATCAGGGACGCCCGCGCCCGCGGCATGACGGCCGGGAAAAGATGTACGCAGCTCCACAGCAATACGCCGCAAATCAATACCGCCATACGGGCCTCCCGTCGCGTGCGAGCAGCGAGTATACTCCGCCTGCTCATGAAGTCCGAAAACAAACTGCTGGACATGCTCGTGGCATACGCGTCCGCGCATCAGCATCCGCTCAACGTATTCGTGCACATGATCGGCATCCCGGCCATCATGCTCGGGGCGCTGATTCCGCTGTCGTGGCTGGCCGTCGAGGTCGGATCACTGCGCTTCACGGCCGCGCATCTGCTGCTCGTCGGGTTTTTCCTGTTCTACGTAACGCTCGACGTCGTGTTTGCGACCGTATTCCTGTTGGCGGGATTCCTGTTGTCGGTCGTCGCCGCGTGGCTTGGTGAATTGCCGCTACGCACCTCCGGCACGATTGCGGCCTTGTGTTTTTTCGGCGGTTACGCGGCGCAATTTGCGGGACACGCGATCGAGAAGTCGATGCCGGTGCTGGTGCGGCACCCGGTCCAGGCGAATCTCGCGGCGCCGTTTTTCACCGTCGTCGAGATCTTCAAGATACTCGGGCTGCGCACCGAGCTGTTCGAACGGGTGAAACGAACCGTCGAGGAACGGCGCAACACAGCCGCAGGGCCGGTCTGACGACGCAGCGACCGCGCACGACGTGTCGGGGCCCGTCGCGGCGCAGGATTGCGGCGAAAATTGCGCTAATTGTGAACGGCTGCCGCGACCGCGGCGCCGGTGTCTGGTTTATTCGGTCGATTGATTCCGTCGTTGCCGAGGCGAGGAGCCATTGCCGGTGTCGGAAACCGCCATTAAGTTAAATGACAAGTTGATCGAGGTCGACGTCGGCGATGTCGAGATCGGCATGTACGTCTCGGCGCTCGACCGCCCGTGGCTGGAGACGCCGTTTCTCTTCCAGGGATTTCCGATCCAGGGCGAGGACGATATCGAGGAGCTGCGCAAGCACTGCGCACATGTTTTCGTGGACCCCGAACGCACCGATGCGGTGGTCGACATGCAGCGACACATCATCCGCCGCAAGAAGGCACGCAACGACTCGGAAGCCGGCCTGTCACTGCCTGCAGCGCGGCCGGCGCCGAAAAAATCCCGTCCGAAGGCCGCCGGATCCCAGCGATCCGGGCCGGTCTACACGAGCGTCGCCGATCTGCGGCGCGAAATCGTGCATGCAAAACAGCAACACGAAAACGCGTCCGACATGATCAAGGACGTCATGCAGGACCTGAAAAACGGCGGCAGGCTCGACATCGAGGCCGCTGAAACGGCTGTCAAGACGATCGTCGAGAGCGTCGTTCGCAACGAGTCCGCCATCAGCTGGCTCGTCCGCATGCGACAAACCAACGACTACCTGTATACGCACTCGATCTCTTCGGCGGTGTGGGCGACAGGCATGGCCCGCCACATGGGATTGCCGCTGGAGGTCGTCGAGTCCGTGGGTCTCGGCGCCATGTTGCTCGACGTCGGCAAGACGCGCCTGCCGGCGGAACTACTCGTGAAACCCGAACGGCTCACGGACGAGGAAATGGCCATTGCGCGGGGTCACGTGGAGCTCGGCCTGCAGATCCTCGACGATACCGACGGCATCAATATGCACGTAAGGGCCATGGTGCAGACGCACCATGAGCGCCATGACGGCAGCGGCTATCCGGCCGGGCTCGAAGGTCAGCATATTCCGGTATTCGGCCGCATCGCCGGCATCGTCGATTACTACGATGCGGTCACGTCCGTGCGACCGTATGCCGACCCGCTGTCCGCCTACGACTGCCTGCGCGCACTGAACAAGATGGCCGGAGGCGCGTTTCAAAAGGAAATGGTCGAACAGTTCATTCAGTCCGTCGGATTCTTCCCGCCGGGAACTCTCGTGCAGCTCAATGACGGATCGGTGGCCGTCGTCGTGGCGCAGAACCGCCGCCATCGCCTGAAACCTGAAGTCCTGGTCATTCTCGATCCGGACCACAACGCGTGCACCGATTTTTCGCTCGTCGACCTGCAAATGGAGGTCAAGAGCGCATTTACCGGTAAGGTGCTGTTCATCGATAAAGGTCTGGAGCCCGGAGCTCACGGCATCGATCCTTCGGAATACTTTCTCGAATGAACGCTCTTGCTGCGACGTCCCGGTCGATCGTCGCCAACAAAGGCTACATGAAATTCCTCCTGGGGCTCGCGGATACGGTCAACGAACCGCGTGAGCAGGAGGAATTGACCGGTTTGCTGGTGGTGCAGCTCAGCAACCTGACCAAGATCAACACGGCCATAGGATATGAGGCCGGGCACCGCGCCAGCGCCGACTTCGGCATGGAAATTAAAAAAATGCTGCGCAGCAGCGACTGGATGGCGGCGCTTGCGAAGGACCGATTCGCAGTAGTCCTCGGCCGCATCAAGAATGCCGGGCATCTCGTCCTCGCCGCCAACCGCATTGTACGGCTCGCGGAGTTGGTTGCCGTTTCGGATGAAAACACCCATCAACTCGACGCCCGCGTCGGGGCCAGCATGTTTCCGGATCACGGCACCAGCGCCGAGGAGTTATTGCGCAATGCGGAGCTCGCGCTCGAAACGGCCGCGCACAATGGATCGATATTTGCGATTTACCAGGAGAGCAAATCGCAGCAGCTCACTGAAGACTGGCAAATCGAGGCGCAACTCGGTGTCGGCATCGAGAACAACGAATTCAACTTGTATTACCAGCCCAAGATCGATGCGCGAACCTTGTTGCCCTGCGGCGCCGAAGGACTCATGCGTTGGCACAGCGCCAGCCTCGGAAATGTATCGACAGAGCGCTTCATACGGATCGTCGAACAAACCGACTATATTGACGCATTCACGAACCTGGCCCTGCACTGCGCCGCACGGGACGCGAGCGAATGGCCCGAGCATGCATCGCGGATGTCGGTTGCCGTCAATCTGCCGCCGAAAGTCATCGAGACCGGCAACGTCGTTGCGAGCTTCCAGCACGTCGCCGCGATCTGGGGCGTCGCGATCGAGCGCTTCACTGCCGAGGTGACGGAAAACGGCATCATGGAGACGGGTGGCGCAGCTCTCGAAGTGCTGCAGCAACTCCGGGACATCGGCGTTCACGTCTCGATCGACGACTTCGGCACGGGCAATTCCTCGTTGGCGTATTTCAAGGACATTCCCGCCGACGAAGTGAAAATCGACAAGTCTTTCGTATTCGGCATGCTCGAGGACGAATCCAGCTTCAGGTTGGTGAAGACGATTATCGATCTCGCCCACGGCTTCGGTAAAATCGTCGTCGCCGAGGGCGTCGAAACGGCCGAATGCGTCGCAATGCTGCAGCAACTCGGCTGCGATACATTGCAGGGCTATTATTTCTCGAAGCCGCTGCCGCAACAGGAATTCAGCCGCTATTTGTGTGCCCGGAACGAATGCCGCGACAGTGCCTGAGGCGGGTCACCACCAATCCGCCGCCATCGATCCGCGTTGCCCCCCGACCTCCGGATGAAGGCGTCACGGCTTCGGTATAAAGCGTGACTTCGAGCCGTCGACTTTCTTTACAGGCTCGTCTTTCCCCCGAGCTTGCGCAACTCTGCGCCGTTTACATAAGCCGGCAAGACCGTGACGCACGTCACATAATTCTCTCCATTTAAGCCATTTAGGGACGTTATATCGAATCGGCGTCAACTTGGTTCATTTATTGCATTGAATACCACTCGAGGCACGGATGCCGGGGCTCACCGCGTAGATGACAAACAACGACGACCAAGTTGAACGCTACGCCGGCGCCCCAGTTGCGGTGTTCCCGGACCGGCGCGAATCGCCCGGTCACCCGATCGCGACGCTTGAAGGAGAATAGAATGCCACTCGGCCGCGGTAGATCACGATTTGCACTTCTGGCAACGCTGTTACTTGCAGCGGTGTCACACGCACAGGCGCCCAGCATTTCGAGCGTCACGGTTTCGAATGACGGCACGTTGCAGCTCGACATCGTGGGCGCGAATCTTTCCGACGGCGTCAGTCCCGTCGTCGTGAACCTCGGCGGCAGCACTCTGTCCGTCGAGTCCGAATCCCCGACGTTCGTGGTCGTCGGCGCGGCCAGCTCCATTCTCGACGGCGACTACATGCTGACGCTTACGCACAGTCTCGGCAGCGTGGCCTATGATCTTACAGTCGGGGCGGTAGGCCCGCAGGGACCGGCCGGCCCTGTGGGTTTGTCGGGACCGGCAGGCCCGCCCGGGCCGACGGGCCCTGCCGGCGGGGTGGCGAGCGATACCGGCAACAATACTGCCGGCGGCTCGAATGCGCTTGCCGACAATACGACGGGCAAGAACAATAGTGCATTCGGGCGCAACGCCCTGCGCAACAACACCGCTGGCAAAAGCAATACCGCCAGCGGTTCCTCTGCGCTGCAACAAAACACGTCCGGTAACAACAATACGGCCAGCGGCAGCTTTGCGTTGCAGAACAACACCACCGGCAACAACAATACCTCGAGCGGCCTCGCGGCCTTACAGGCAAACACCACCGGCAGTAACAACACCGCCGGCGGCATGCAGGCGCTCAAGAACAACACGACCGGCAGCAGTAACACGGCCAGCGGAATCCAGGCGCTCAGGAAGAACACGACGGGCAACAGCAGCACCGCAACGGGCGGCTATGCCCTGCAAAACAACACCACCGGTGACAACAACACTGCGAGCGGCCTGGCCGCACTGCAAGCCAACACCGTGGGCAGCAATAACACGGGCAGCGGGTTACAGGCGCTGAAAAGCAACACCACGGGTAACAGCAATACCGCGAGCGGCATGCAGGCGCTCAAGAACAACACGACGGGCAGCAATAACGTTGCCGTGGGCTACAGGGCCGGAATCAACATCGAGCTCGACAACAACATTGCCATTGGCAATCAGGGAGATGCGGCAGACGCGGACACGATCAGGATCGGCGATACGCAGACTCGCACATTCGTGGCCGGAATAAACGGCAACGATCAGTCGACGGGGGCGCCCGTTTACGTCGGTGCCGACGGGCAGCTCGGAATCGGAGAGGTGCTGCAAGCACCGCAGGGCCCGACGGGGCCGACCGGGCCGACCGGACCCACGGGGCCGACAGGACCCACGGGGCCGACAGGACCCGCGGGACCGACGGGACCGACCGGGGCGACGGGATCCACGGGACCGACCGGGCCAACAG
>JBFISV010000078.1:0-9305 GCA_041608415.1 Woeseiaceae bacterium | reverse complement strand
CTCGCGAAGGGCCACCTGCTCATCGAGGACCTGCCGGGCCTCGGCAAGACCATCCTCGCGCAGTCGCTCGCGCAGGTGCTCGGGCTGAGCTTTCGGCGCATCCAGTTCACGAGCGACCTGCTGCCGGCCGACATCGTCGGCGTGTCCGTGTTTCGCAAGGAACTCGGCGAGTTCGAGTTCCAGCCGGGCCCGGTGTTTGCCGAACTCATTCTCGCCGACGAGGTCAATCGCGCGACGCCCAAGGCGCAGAGCGCGCTGCTCGAGGCCATGGAAGAGCACCAGGTGTCGGTGGACGGCGATACGCGTCCGCTGCCGGAGCCGTTTTTCGTCGTCGCGACGCAGAACCCCGCCGACCAGATCGGCACGTTTCCGCTGCCCGAGTCGCAGCTCGACCGTTTCCTGATGCGCCTCGAACTCGGCTACCCGAACGAGCAGAGCGAACGCGAGATCATCACGGGCGAGGACCGTCGAGAAATGCTCGGCAAGGTCGAGGCCGCGACCTCACCCGACATGCTCGTCGCACTGCAGGCACGCGTGCAACAGGTGCCGATGACGGACGCCCTCGTCGATTACATCCAGGCGCTCGTGCGCCACACGCGCGAGTCGCCCGACATCGAAATCGGCCTGTCGCCGCGCGGCGCGCAGGCGCTCGCGGCAGCCGCCAGGGCGTGCGCTTTCATGCGCGAACACAAAGGCGTGTACCCCGACGACGTGCAGGCCGTGTTCGCGGCCGTTGCCGGTCATCGGCTCAAGGCCGCGAGCGGCACGAACTACCGCAACCCGAGCGAACTCTGCCAACATGTCGTCGATTCGGTGGCCATCCCTTAAACGCCTGAATCCCATGCCGGGACTGGGCGCCGTCGCAATGCGACGCGTGGGCAAATGGGCCCGGCACCGCCAGGGCACCGACCCGGGCTCGATCCGGCTGGCCGCCCGCCGTACCTACATCCTGCCGACCGGCGTCGGGCTGATATTCGCACTCATGACGTTTGCGATGCTGCTCGGGTCCATGAACTACAACAACAACCTGTCGTTCGTGCTGACGTTTTTGCTGATCGGCCTCGGTTTCGTCGCGATGCACCAGTGCCAGCGCAATCTTTGCGGGCTCGATATCAGCTTCGCGGGCGTCGAACCGGTATTCGCGGGCCAGGCGGCGCAGTTTCGCATCGCGGTCACGAACCCGTCGAAGAACCCGCGCCACGGCATCCGGCTTTACGACGACGCGGCGCTGAGCGACATCCAGGATCTCGAGGCCGGCGAAAGCAAGCTGTTCGTACTGCCGGTGCCGACGCACGCGCGCGGCTGGGTGCCGCTCGCGCGCTTCGGCGTGCGGACGCTGTTCCCGTTCGAACTGTTTCGCGCCTGGGCGTGGCTGCACATGGACATCCGCGGCCTCGTCTATCCGAAGCCCGCCGACGAGGCGCCGCGGCCACCGCCGTCGCAGATAGCGCTCGGGCATCGCCAGCACGACGCACGCGGCGAGGAGGATTTCGCGGGATTGCGGCGCTTCATTACCGGCGACTCGCCGCGCAACGTCGCGTGGAAGGCCTATGCGAGAAGCGACCAGCTGCTGTCCAAGCGCTTCGCCGGCGCGGACACCAGCAGCCAGTGGTTCGACTTCGATGCGCTCGAGACCGCCGATGTCGAGCAGCGCCTTTCGATCCTTGCGCGCTGGATCGTAGACGCCGACCGCAGCAACGAAGACTACGGTCTGAAACTCAAGGAACTCGAACTCGCGCCCGCGCACGGCGATGCACACCGCAACGCCTGCCTCGAGGCGCTGGCCATGTACGGGCTCGACCGTGGCTAGCGCCTGCGTCTGGCGACGGCGGCGACGGCGGGTTCGCGCCACCTCGAGCCGGGCCTGCACGCGCACCATGGCCGTGGCTGTGTCGGTTGCGGCGGACCTGCCCGGCCCCGCACGCGCCTCGCGCCCGGGCCCGCGATGCCGGAGGATTCATGCAGGCTAGACGACGCGGGACCGACGGCTCGCTGCTGTCGAGTTTGCCATGGACGCTGTCGTCGCTGGCGCTGGCGCTGACGCCGCACCTGCAGTATTTGCCGGCCTGGATCGCGCTGACTTACCTGGGCTGTGCCGTGTGGCGCTACGTCATCGAAAAACGCCGCGCGGCGCTGCCGTATGCCTGGTTCAGGGCGCTGCTCGCCCTGATCTGTTTTCTCGGCGTGCTCGCTCATTACCAGACGATATCGGGCGTCGGTCCCGGCTCCGCGCTGCTCGCCGTCATGGCATCGCTCAAGATTCTCGAGACGCGTAAACGGCGCGACCAGTTCGTGCTGCTGTTCATCGCCATTTTCCTCGTCATGTCGTCGCTGCTGCGCGAACAGTATCTCTGGTCGCTGCCCTACATGCTGCTCGCGCTGGTTTTCATCTGTACCGCTTGGCTGCGCATGTCGGCGGCGCCGGGCGAGCCGATCCGGCGCAGCATCAGGACCGCCGGGCGGCTGCTCGCCTACGCGGCGCCGCTCGCGCTCGCGATGTGGGTGTTCTTCCCGCGCATCGCATCGCCGTTCTGGGCCGTGCCCATCGATACGAGTTCCGGCGTCTCGGGCCTGAGCGACACGATGAGCCCCGGCGACATCAGTTCGCTGTCGCTGTCGAGCGACGTGGCATTCCGGGCGCGCTTTTTCGACGCCGTGCCGGAGCCACGCGACCGCTACTGGCGCGCACTCGTGCTGTATCGATTCAACGGCCGGTCCTGGTCGGGCAGCGACGCGGCCATCGGCCGGCGGCCCGCCGAGCAGGTCGAGGTGCGCGGAGATCCGGTCCGCTACCAGGTGACGATGGAGCCGACCCGGCAACAGTGGCTGCCGGCGCTCGAGATACCGTATCGCTGGGACCTGCCGCGGACGTACATGGGCCGCATGCAGGAACTGATGCGCATATTTCCGATCGATCAGCGCGTCGCGTTCGAAGTCGAGTCCTATACCGACTATCGCAGCGAGGCGGAGCTCAGCGATTTCGGCCGCCGCTGGTTCACGAGTATCCCCGCGAACAGCAACCCGCGAACGGTAGAACTCGCCGGCGAACTGTACCGGCAATCCGCTTCGGCCCGGGAATTCATCGACGCCGTGCTCGCGAAATTTCACGACGATGACTTCTATTACACGCTCAGGCCGCCGGCGCTCGGCAGCGATCCCGTCGATCGGTTCCTGTTCGAGACGCGGCGCGGCTTTTGCGAACACTACGCCTCCGCGTTCGCCCTGATGATGCGCGCGGTCGGCATTCCCGCGCGTGTCGTGCTCGGCTTCCAGGGCGGCGAGGTGAATCCCATGGGCGACTACATGATCGTGCGGCAGTCCGACGCGCATGCCTGGGTCGAGGTCTGGCTCGCGGGGCGCGGCTGGGTCCGCGTCGACCCGACCGCGGCCGTCGCCCCCGAGCGTATCGACCTGGGTTTCAGCGAGTCACTGTTCGAGGACTTCGGCGCCGGCTGGGGCCTGTCGCGGTCCTCGGCGCTGCTGCACACACTGCAACTGACCTGGGACGCGCTGAACGCGGGATGGAACGACCTGGTTCTCGGTTACGGGCCCGACAAGCAGGAAGGCCTCATGCAGGCGCTCGGCATGGACGATCCGAGCTGGCGCAAGATGATGCTGACGCTGGTCGCCTCGGTCGTCGCCCTCACCCTCGTCATCAGCCTGGTGCTGATGCGGCGCTACGGACCGCCGCCGCGCGATCGCGCGGCCTTGCTGTACGCCCGCTTCGTGGAGAAGACGGGCGTGCCGCCCCGCACCGGCGAAACGCCCGTGGCATTCGCGGCGCGGGCCGGCCGGGACGCGCCGTCGGTCGGCGATCACATCGGCACGATCACGCGGAGCTACCTCGAAGCACGCTACGGCGGCGTCGATCCGTCGGCGATCGAGCGCCTCGAACGCGAGGTCGCCGCTATGCCTCCGGCCGCGAAACGTTTCCGCCGCGCACGGCGGACAGCGTCATTGCCCCGCCGATGAACAATGGCAACAGCGCGAGCAAGACGACTTTGGGGTCGTCCGACATCATCGCCGCGACGGCCACCAGCGCCGGCCCCAGGACGTGCGCGAATTTCGTGAGCATGTTGTAGAAGCCGAAAAACTCGCCCGGCTGGTCGGCCGGTATCAGCGAGGCGTACAGGGAGCGGCTCAATCCCTGCACGCCACCCTGCACGCAACCGATGATGATCGCCATGATGTAGAACTGCCGGACGTCGTGCATGAACACGGCCCAGCTCGATACTGCGATATACACGGCCAGTGCGAAGTAAATGCCCTTCTTCGCCCCGAAACGATGGCCGAAGTAACCGTACAGCAACGTCGCGGGGAAGCCGGCGAAGTTCGTAACCATGAGCGCGGTAACGAGATCCTGCCGGCTGAAGCCGAGCCGCTGGCCGTAATTGACGGCCATGAAGATCACGGTGAATACGCCGCCGATGTAAAGCCAGTAGGCGATCAGGAATATCACCACGTTGTGGTAGCGACGCACGTGCCGCATCGTATCGCTGAGTTCGCGGTAGGCCGCCCTGATGGCTCCCTCCGTGGCCACCTTGCCCGGCCTCGTTTCGGGGACGAACAGCAGCAACGGCAGCATGAATACGGCCCACCAGGCGCCGACCGAAACGAAAGCGAACCTGATGACGGCATTCGTGTCGCCGAAGCCGAACGTCGCGGGCGACAGCAGCATCCAGACGTGCACGGCCAGCAGCACGGCTCCGCCGAGATAACCGATCGAAAACCCCAGCGTCGACACCAGCGAGTAGTAGCGCGGCGTCGTGACGTCGATGATCAGCGAATCGTAAAAAACCGTCGAACTGTAGTAGCCGATCGACGCCAGCAGATACAGGAACAGTGCGGCGGGCCAGTTGCCCTCGGCGACGCCGCCGAGCGCGGCCGTCGTCGCCGCACCCAGCAGCGCGAGTACGAACAGGAAGCGCTTGCGGTAACCGCCCGTGTCCGCGATCGTGCCGAATACGGGCGCGGTGACGCAGACGATCGCGCTCGCGCCGGCCGTAATCCAGGCGAGCCGCTGGGTGACGAGCGCGCCCGAATCGCCCGCGCTCCAGTAGCTGCCGAGGAACAGCGGAAACAGGACGGCGAGCACCGACAGCGCGAACGCCGAATTCGCCCAGTCGTAGAACGCCCAGGCGAGTACCTTTTTGTCGAGCAAGGGGGATCGTGACAAGACGATAACTCCGGGGTCCGTGCGCCGGCGACGACCCGGCGATCAGTGTTCGCGCGTCTTGCGAAACACGATGTCGGGCCAGCGCTCCACGGTCAGGTTCAGGTTGACTCGGGTCGGGGCAATGTAGACCAGCTTCTGGCCGTGATCCAGCGCCAGGTTGTCGTGCGCCTTTTTTTCGAATTCGGCGAGCCGCTTCGCATCGTCGCACTCGATCCAGCGCGCGGTCGCGACATTGATGCTTTCGAACTGGCACTCGACTTTGTATTCGTCGCGCAAGCGATGGGCGACGACGTCGAATTGCAGCGGTCCCACGGCTCCGAGTATCAGGTCGTTGTTGCGTCGCGGGCGGAATAGCTGCGTCGCACCCTCTTCGCAGAGTTGCGCGAGGCCTTTTTGCAGCGCCTTGAGCCGCAGCGGATCTTTAAGGACCGCACGCCGGAAGATTTCCGGTGCAAAGTTCGGGATGCCGGTGAATCGCACCGGGTCGCCCTCGGAAAAACTGTCGCCGATGTTGATCGTGCCGTGATTGTGCAGGCCGATGATGTCGCCCGCATAGGCGTTCTCGGCGTGCTGCCGGTCGGCGGCGAGAAACGTTATCGCATCCGGTATCCTGATTTCCTTGCCCGAGCGCACGTGCGTGACCTTCATGCCTTTCTTGTATTCGCCCGAGCAGACTCGCATGAACGCGATACGGTCGCGGTGGCCCGGATCCATGTTCGCCTGGATCTTGAATACGAACCCGGTCAGCTTGTCTTCGTCCGGGGCCACGATTCTCTGCTCGGTCTCGCGCGGCTGTGGCGGCGGCGCATGTTGCACGAAGTCGTCGAGTAACTCCCTGACGCCGAAGTTCGACAGGGCCGATCCGAAGAATACCGGCGACTGGCGTGCGGCCAGATATTCGTCGGCGTCGAACGCCGGGCTCGCGCCCTTGATGAGCTCGATCTCCTCGCGAAATTCTGCGGCGCGATCGCCGAGCAGTTCACGGGCGGCATCGGACGCGAGGCCGTCGATCACACGAATGTCCGACGCCGTTTCACGACCCGTCTTGCCGTACACGTAGATGCGGTCCTCGGCAAGATGATAGACGCCCTTGAGTGAGCGGCCCATGCCGATCGGCCAGGTAATCGGCGAGCACTGGATCTTCAGCACGTCGTCGATTTCGTCGAGCAGCTCGATGGGCTCGCGGCCTTCGCGATCGAGCTTGTTGATGAACGTCATGATCGGCGTATCCCGCAGCCGGCAGACCTCCATGAGCTTGATCGTGCGCTGCTCGACGCCCTTGGCGCAGTCGATGACCATCAGTGCGGAGTCGACTGCGGTCAGCGTGCGGTACGTGTCTTCCGAAAAGTCCTCGTGGCCGGGCGTATCGAGAAGATTGACGACGTAGCCGGCGTACGGAAACTGCATGACCGATGACGTCACCGAAATGCCGCGCTGCTGCTCGAGCGCCATCCAGTCCGAGGTGGCATGCCGGCTCGCCTTGCGGCCCTTGACCGTGCCCGCGAGCTGGATCGCGCCGCCGTAAAGCAGCAACTTCTCGGTCAACGTGGTCTTGCCGGCATCCGGATGAGAAATGATCGCGAACGTGCGCCGCCTCGCGGCCTCTTGCTGGATTGCGGACAAAATACGGATGGCCGTGTCAGACTGGGGCGCGCAGTCTAGCGCAAAGGGAACCTATCTCATAATTCCTCACGGGCCGAATACCGCCGGCACGGGCCCGTGTGAGCTCGCTGCTCGTCATGCGCACGATCGCCGCGGCGCGAGGTGGCCCGGCGCCGTCGCGCCGTGGTATCGCCTCAGCGTGCGCCGACGCGGCGTGGTGCGGGCTAGAATCCCTTGGCCAGCTTTTTCGACAGCACGTCGGCGTCTTCACGTCCCTGCCGCGCCTGGTAATACTTGGGCCGATTCGCGACCTTGTGAAAGCCTTTCTTGCGATACAGGGCGATCGCGGTCCGGTTGGACGGCCGCACCTCCAGAAAGATCTCGGCGACCGATGCCGCGCGCGCACGCGCGAGCATCTCATCGAGGATCTGCGCGCCGTAGCCGCGCGAACGCTGTTCCGGGTTGACGCAAAGATTCAGGATGTGCGCCTCGCCCGCCGCGACGGAGAGAATGCCGTAACCCACGACGCGCCCGTTCTGCTCGAGCACGATGCACTGGTAGCCCGCCAGCAGGCAGTCGCGAAAAACGCCGTGGCTCCAGGGAAAATCGTAGCTGCGGCGTTCGATGTCCGAGATCTGCGACAGGTGCTCGTGCGTCATGTTGCGGATCGTGACCGGGGCTTCCTGTAACGGTCTGATCATCACGCGCGCTCGGTCAGAATCCGGCGGGCCAGGCAGAGGTCGTCCCACACCTTGCGTTTTTGCGACGGGCTGCGCAACAGGTACGCGGGATGATACGTCACGACGAGGGGCACGTCGCCGAGCGCATGCTGGCGGCCGCGCAGCCGCCCGACCGGCGCATCGCTGCCGAGCAGATTCTGCGCGGCGATGCGGCCGAGCGCGAGAACGATACGCGGCTCGACGAGCGCCACCTGGCGCTCGAGGTACGCGCGGCAGGAGCGGGCCTCCGCGGGCTTCGGGTCGCGATTGCCCGGCGGGCGGCATTTGAGAATATTGGCGATGAACACGTCGTCGCGGCGCTGGCCGATCGCACGCAGCATTTCGTCGAGCAACTTGCCGGCACGACCGACGAAGGGCTCGCCGCGGCGGTCCTCCTCGGCGCCCGGTGCTTCGCCGATGAGCATCCAGTCCGCGCTCGGACTGCCGACACCGAACACCGTCTGCGTTCGGCTGGCGTGCAGATCGCACAGCGTGCACGCCGCCACGCGGTCGCGTAACGCGTGCCAGTCGAGGGCATCGACCGGCGTGGTCCCGGCCGCGGACCCGCCGCCGGGTGCCGCGTCCTGCCCGGCGCCTTGTTCGACGATTTGCGCGGTCTCGAGCTCCGCATCGTGCTGCGCGTCGCTGCGCGGCACCCATACGTCGATGCTCAATGCCTCGAGGTAAGCGCGGCGCTGATGTTCGGTCAGGGTCATTGTCGTGGCGGCGGCGGCGTGGCTGTGTCGCTAGTTTGCCACGGGCGTCGCGCCAATACACTGCGGCCGTCGGGTCGCAGCGCGCGGCGATGGGCGCTATTTGAGCGTTGCGAGCACGTCCTTGCCCGCGACCACGCGTTGCCCCGGCTCGACCTGCACTTTGCTGTCGATCGGCAAATGCAGCTCGGCCAGGCGGGTCAGCCGCAGGTAGGCGCAGCGCGTTCCCTGGCCGAGGCGTTCGCCATATCGCGTCAGCGATTGCGGGGCCAGGCCGAAGCGGTAGCCGTCGAATTGCAGCACGACATCCTCGCCCTCGTCGGTCTGCAACCACAGTGCATTGGTCTGGTAGTCGCCGCCGGTCTCCGCCGCGACCGGTTTAAGGTCCATTACCTTGCCCTCCACCGGTGAGCGTGCGGTGTACGTGCCGAGACTGTTGATGCGAATCACGATGCGGTGCGCGCGTCCCTGCAGAACGCCGGTTTCGGCGACCGCAACCGCGGTCACGCGCCCGTCGACGGGGCTCAGGACGCCGTCGGGTACGGCCGGAATGCGGCGCCGCGGATCGCGAAAAACCAGAAACAGCAGAACCAGGATCGCGATCGACGCCGCGAACCAGTAGCGCCCGAGAAACTCGTACGACAGCCAGCAGAACAGCAGCGAGAGCAGGACGAAGGGGATGCCTTCGTGGGCTATGAATGGATTCCGTCGACCCTGCAAGCTGCTGGCTACCGCGCGGTGAATGAGCCGCGACGATCCCCTGCTTTGACCGCGGAGTCAACTTCGCCCGCGCAAATGTCGCAACTCGCGAATTATCCGGGCTAGAATGCGCGGCACCTGAGACGTAATTGGCCCCGCATGCGATATTCCCGATTCCCGCTGACGACGCTACGGGAAGTCCCGGCCGAAGCCGAAATCGTGAGCCACCAGCTCATGCTGCGCGCCGGGCTCATTCGGCGCCTCACGTCCGGCATTTTTTCCTGGCTGCCGCTCGGTCTCAGGGTGTTGAGAAACGTCGAGGCGATCGTGCGCGAGGAGATGGATCGCGCCGGCGCGCTCGAACTGCTGATGCCCGCGGTGCAGCCGGCGGAGCTG
>JBFISV010000077.1:0-9347 GCA_041608415.1 Woeseiaceae bacterium | reverse complement strand
CGGACAGACTGCAGCCCAGCGCAGCGGAATTCATCGCCGCATCGCGCACCTCGGCGAAGCATGGAACGGCACTTGCGCGCTGCGGTTCGATAACGACGTCTCTGAGCGTTGCGCCGACCAGTTCGATATCGTCGCTCATGCAACCCGCGACGAATCCCGCAAGGTAGCCCTGCTGTTCGAGCCACTGTTGCATCGTATAGCTGGTCTTGAGCCCGCGACGGGCTTCCGCGGTGTTCACCTGCAGCTCCGGGTGCAGCAGGACGGCGGAGATTCCCGCCGGTCCGGGCAGCTTGACAGTCCTCGGCAGCAATTTCGAGGGGCACAGTACGAGGCCGCCCAGCAAGCTTGGCGCCACATTATCCGCGTGCAGTCCGCCGCTCGCGTACCTTTCTCCCTCGAGCGCAAACGCGAGCAACTGCTGCAACGGCAGCGGCGACGCCAGCAGGGCATTGGTCGCCACGACGGCGGCGACGGCGGATGCCGCCGAACTGCCCATGCCCGACTGCAGCGGTATGCCTTTGAGCACCGTGAGCTCGACGCCGCCGCCGTCTCCGTGCGCATCCCAAAGTGCCTGTGCCGCGATCGACGCGGTGTTGCGCGCCGGTTCGGCCGGCAAGTGGGGATGAATTTCCCCCTCGATCGTTCGCACCTCGGCGATCGACACGCCGCGCGCGTCGGATCTGCGCGCCCGCACCCGGTCGCCGACGTCCTCGAGCGCGAGGCCCAGCATGTCGAAACCGACGGCGAAATTACCGATCGACGCGGGGGCGAACGCCGTTACCACGTCATCCATACTCGTCACCCCCGCTCAGATAGGTCGAGAGTCGCAATAGGTCGCTGAAGACGCCGGACGCCGTCACCTGCGGCCCCGCCCCCGGCCCCTGGATGACCAGCGGGTTCGTGGAGTAACGCGCCGTCTCGAATTGCACGATGTTGTCGGTCAGGTTGATATTGCTGAAAGGATGCGTCACGTCGACAGCGTCGAGACCGACGCTGGCCTCACCGTTTGCGCTGAGCCGCGCAATGTAGCGCAGTTTCCTGCCGGCGCCTTCGGCCGCGAGATAGCGGCTGTGGATTTCGTCGTCATATTCGGCGAGTCGATCGAGGAATTCATCGATGCTGCCATCGCGCAGCGCCGCGGGTATCAGATTCTCGACGGGGAAGTCACCGAGTTCGATACGCTGACCGAGTTCGCGCGCCAGGATCGTGAGTTTTCTTGCCACGTCGGTACCCGACAGGTCATCCCGCGGGTCGGGTTCCGTATAACCGTTTGCCTTCGCGGCACGCACGATTTCCGAGAACGGCACGGACCCGTCGTAGACGTTGAACAGGTAGGCGAGAGTGCCCGAGAAGATGCCCTGCACCGAACGGATCTCGTCGCCCGTGTCCTCGAGGTCGCGCAGTGTCCTGATAACCGGCAGCGCGGCGCCTACGGTGGTCTCGTAGAAATAATGGGAACTGCCCTCGGCCGCCCGCCGCTTGAGATCGAGGTACGTGTCGTAATCTCCGCTGAATGCTTTTTTGTTCGGCGTAATGACGTGAATGCCGCGCCCGAGCCAGTCTGCGTAGCGGTTTGCAACGCCGGCGCTCGCCGTGCAATCGACGATGACCGCGTGCGGTAAATGATCCGGATTGACGTGGCGCTCGAAGGCCTCGAAATCCAGTTCGCCGGCGCGCCGGTCGAATTCGGCCTGCCAGTCGCCGAGGCCGATGCGGCGATCGCCGAGCAGCATCGAGTCCGAGCGGGCGATCGCGCGCACCCGCAGGTCGAGATTGAACCGCTCGGCCAGCCGTCCGGCCTGCTTGTCGAGCTGTTCGAGCAACGCTTTACCGACGGTTCCGGGGCCGACCAGGCCGATCGACATCGTCTTGGCTGATAAATAGAACCCCGAGTGGGCGGCCCGCAGCGCACGTGTCGCCTCGTCCGCATCGACCACGGCCGAGATGTTGCGTTCCGACGATCCCTGCGCGATGGCGCGAACGTTGATCCCGGCGCGACCCAGCGTGCCGAAGAAGCGGGCCGCGATGCCGGGTGTACCCGCCATGTTGTCACCGACGACGGCGACGATGCTTTGCACGCCGGACACGTCGACACTCTGAATCTGCCCACTCTTGAGTTCATCGGCGAATGCAGCCGAAATGACGTCGCGGGCCTGCTCGCCCACCGCGGCGGGGACGGCGATACAGATCGAATGCTCGGAACTCGCCTGCGATATCAGTGTGACCGAGACGCCGGCCGCATGCAGCGCCTCGAACAGGCGTTCCGCCGTGCCGGGGACACCGATCATGCCCGCGCCCTCCACGTTCACGAGCACCATCCCGCCGATGGCCGTGATGCCCTTGATACTCTCGCCGTTCCCGGCCAGCGCGCCGATGCGGCTGCCGGCATGAGACGGATTGCGGCTGTTGCGTATGATGACCGGGATATCGTTGCGTATGACGGGACCGAGCGTCTGCGGGTGAATGACCTTCGCGCCGAAATAGGCGAGTTCCATTGCCTCGTTGTACGTCATCTGTTCGATAACGCGCGCCTCCGGCACGCGATTCGGATCCGCGCTCATGATGCCGTCGACGTCCGTCCAGATGCAGAGCTCGCTCGCCTGCGCGAGCGCCGCGAAAATCGCGGCCGAGTAGTCGCTGCCGTTGCGGCCCAGCGTCGTTTGCAGGCCGTCCTCGTCGCTGGCAATGAAGCCCGTCATGACGGCGATGCCGCTGAAGTCGGCGCCGACGACCGCGTCGAAGCTCCGCTGCGACCGATCCCAAAGCACGGTCGGACCCAGCTCGGTCTCGCGCACCGCGATGACGCGACGCGCGTCGATCCAGTTACCGCCGCGCACCGGATCGAGCACCTGCAGCAGCTCCGCGAGGAGACGCGCCGACCAGATTTCGCCGTAACCGGCGACAACGTCGCGACTTCGCTGTGGCGCCGACTGCACCAATGCAATCGCTTTGAGTACGTCGCGGATGTCCGCGGCGTCGCGATCCCATGCCTCGAGGACGCGCTGCCGTGCCTCGCCCTCGAGCAGCGCGCGCGCCGTATCGGCGTAGCGTCGTCCAATGTCTTCGAGCTTTGCGGCGTAGGCCGGGTCGTCACGTTCGGCAAGCGCGCCGAGTTCCAGGAGCGCGTCTGTCATGCCGCCCATGGCGGATACCACGACGCCTACGCGAGCGCTTGCCGTCGCCAACGCCAGGTTCGCAACGCGCTCGAAGCAGTCGGCGTCCGCGAGACTGCTGCCGCCGAACTTGTGAATTTTCCAGCGCTCGGTGTTCAAGAGACCGTCAATCCGGGAGAAGTGGTGGGGCGTGTAGGGATCGAACCTACGACCAGTCGGTTAAAAGCCGAATGCTCTACCTCTGAGCTAACGCCCCATGCGGGAAAATCCGGCGGCATGATACCGGACGAGCACCAAATCTCAAGCCGAAGCGCGGGCGCGCCGCTCAAACGCCCTCGTTTTGCATGCGTTCGAGGCGCTGCCCGGCAAGCCGCGCGGCGGTGGTTTCGGGATAGTCGGCCTGCACCGTGGCCAGCGCCGCCTTCGCCGCGTCCCAGCGTTTCAGCTCGTAATTGCAGTAACCCACCTTGAGCAGCGCATCCACGAGCTTGCGGGATCGCGGATAATCGCTGATCACCTTCGCAAACGCCGTCAGCGCGTTCTCGAATTGCTGCCGGACGTAGTAGGACTCGGCGAGCCAGTATTGCGCGTTCGGCGCATGCTCGCTTTCGGAAAACGTCAGCAGGAATTCCTTGAACGCGACTTCGGCCGCGTCGTAACGCTGCGCCTTGATCAACTCGAACGCGGCGCGGTAGTTGTCATCGTCCGATCCCCCGGGCACGGGCAGCTGCCCCGGCGCCAGCGGGCCGCCATCGAGCACGCTGCGCGCGGAGCTCAGCCGTTGCTCGAGGCCCTGCAGCCGGGCGTCGAGATCCTTGTACAGGCTGCGCTGCCGCTCGGCCGTGGTCGTGGCATCGTGCCCGAGGGTCTCGGAGATGCCTTGCAATTCGTCGGTCCGGCGCTCGAGCGCACTGACCTGCCGGCTCAGATCCACGAGGCTCTGGTTCTGGACGACGCGCTCGATCGCCTCGAGGCGACGCTCGAGTTCGGCAAGCTGGTTCTGGACCGGATCCTCGGACGGCGGCATCAGGGCCGCGCACCCGGCCAGTAACGTGGCGGCGGCGGAAATCGCGATGGTCGCGGCGCGGCGCTTGCTCATGTCGGGACGGGTCAATTGGTGTACTTGAATTCGACGCGACGATTCAGCGCGTAGGAAGCCTCGTCGCTGCCGTCGGACTGCGGCCGCTCTTCGCCGAAGCTCACGGTCGAGATCTGCGCCGTACCCGCGCCCTGAATCAACAGCAGGCGTCGTACGGCCTGCGAACGGCGTTCGCCGAGGCCGATGTTGTACTCGCGCGAGCCGCGCTCGTCGGCGTGGCCTTCGAGCCGCACGCGCGCGCCCGGGTTGTTCGCAAGCTGCATCGCGTGCCGCGTTACGATGTCGGTATCTCCGGGCCGAACCTCGGACGAGTCGAAGTCGAAGTAGATGATCGACGGCAGCTCACCCGCAGACGGATCGTAATCGATCGGCTCGCCGTCGCCGAGGCCGCCCTCGTCGTAGTCGCCGAATCCGCCGGCAGGGTCACCCGCGCCGGGCGCGGAACTCGACGGTTCCGGGTCCGGTATGGTCGGCTGACTGCAAGCGGCCAGCGCGACGACGCCCAGCAGAACGGCAAAAAGCTTCAAATAGGACATATCGTTACCTTTGGGAAGACTTGTCACTTAATTTTAAAAACAATAGCTTACATTCAACTCTTAAAGTGCAGGCTCGATCAGTAGCGCGGGAACGGCGACCACACCGGCTCCCTGACGTCGGCCTGCCCGGACGAGCGACGCTGCCGAATCAGGCCATCCGCCGATACGGTCTCGAGCACGCCGTTGCCGCCGGCCCGGGTCGCATATATCAGGATATCGCTGTTCGGCGCGAAACTCGGCGACTCGTCCTGGCGACCGGTCGACAGGATCAGCAGGTCTTTGCGTTCCAGATCCATGATGCCGATGCGGAAATTGCCACGATCGTTGTGAAGCAGGGCAAGCTTGTCACCGTCGGGCGACAAGCGCGGCCGCGCATTATAACTCCCCTCGAAGGTCACGCGCTCGGGAGTTCCGCCCTCGGCGCTGATTCGATAGATCTGCGGCCCGCCGGCGCGATCCGACGTGAAATAAATATGCCGCCCGTCGGGCGACCAGCTGCCCTCGGTATCGATGGCGCGGTGGGTCGTCAATCGCGTCTTTTCGCGGCTCGTCAGATCGAGCGTATGGATGTCGAGATTGCCGTCGACTCCGCCGAGCGTCAGCACGAGCTTGCGGCCGTCCGGCGAGAAAGACGGCGCGCCATTGATGCCGGGCTCACTCGAGACCCGCAGCCGGTTGCCGGTCCTGAGCTGCTGCACGTAAATCGACGACCTGCTGCCCTCGAAGGAGACGTACGCGAGGCGCCGGCTGTCGGGTGACCACGCGGGCGACATGATCGGGTCCGTGCTTTCCACGATCACGTGTTCGTTCTCGCCGTCATAGTCCGCGACGACGAGCTGGTAGAGGCTGCCGGCCCCCTGTTTGCGGGCCGCGACGTAGGCAACCTGGGTTGAAAACACGCCTTTGATGCCCGTGAGCTTCTCGTAAATCATGTCGGCCGCCCGGTGCGCCACGCGCCGCATCGTGCCGCGGCTCGCCGGCATGCGGTAGCCGACGAGCTGCGCTTGCCGATACGGGTCGAAGAGCTGGAATTGCACCGTGTAGGCATTGTCGCCCGTTTGCTCGACGCTGCCCACGACGACGGCCTCGATGCCGAGTATCGTCCAGTCGTCGAAATCGATGTCTTCGCCCGAGGTCGGTTTTTGCAGCATGTCCGATTCGGGCTTCGGGTCGAAGCGGCCGCTGCGGTAGAGGTCGGCGCCGATGACCTCCGCGACGTCCAGCGGCATTTCCGCCGCCGCGCCGCGCCAGCCGAACGGCACGACGGCCACCGGCGTGCGCCGCACCTCCCCGTTGATAATGTCGATGACCACGTCCGCACGGGCAGTGGCCAGCAGGCAGGAGACGGCGATCATCGCGAGAGCGAGCTTTTTGACTGGCATTTCCAACACCACGCGGCTTCAGAGTCAGTCGCGGATTGTAAAGCGAAACTGGAAGTCGCGAAGAAACAATATCGGATTGGACGGCAACGGCAGCGGCGACGCCTTTTTCACCGCGACCTCGATCGAGCGGATCACCACGTCGTCGCCGTTGCATTTCACCACCTGGACACTGACCACCTCGCCGTTCGAAAGTTGCCGAATGGCGACGAAACACTCGAGATCGTCGGGTGCCGTCGCGGGCCGGACCCAGTTCCTGAGGACTTTCTGCTGGATCGCCGCCTGGTAGGCGCGCATCTCGTCGGAGTTCCTGGCCTCGAGCCGTTCCGCCTCGGCGTCGATTTCGGCCTGTTGCCGTTGCCTTACCAGTCGCTCCTCCTCGAGTCGATTCTGCTCGCGCTGGCGCTCGATGTCCCTCTGGCGCTCACGTTCGGCCTCGATGCGCCGGCGTTCCAGTTCGGCTTCTTCCTGCGCGGCCTTGCGCTGCGCCTCCAGTTCCGCCTCGCGCTTCAGTCGTGCCTCTTCCTCGGCTTGCCGCTGCGCTTCGAGTTCGGCCTGGCGCCGGCGTTCGGCCTCGGCCTTGGCATCTTCGATGCGCTGCAGGCGCTCGAGTTCGAGCCGCTGGTCCTCGAGGCGTTTTTGCTCCTCGGCCTCGAGCCGGGCCTCTTCGGCCGGGTCCGGTTGCGGCGTTTCGGGTTCGGCGCTCGATTCGACGATTGGTTCGGCGATTGGCTCGGCGATTGGCTCGGCGACTGGCTCGGGCACCTGTTCGAGCGGCGGCGCTATCACGACGGCGCTCTCCGTGATGAGCGTAGCGGTGATTGCGAGCGGCACGACGGGCCGCGGCGCACGCGACCAGTCGAGCGCGACGAACAGGCTGCCGAACACGAACGCATGCAGCACGGCCGCCAGCAAGACGGGGACGACGGTGAACTGTTTGTCGGGAACGGCGCGCACCACGGTCGACTCGGACTTACTCGGGAATCGGATAACTGTCCAGCGGGTCGGTGACGAACCCGACACTGTCGGCGCCGCCCTGCTGCAGCAACACCATGGCGCCGACAACGTTGCCGTAGGGCACGCTGCGATCCGCCTTTACGAGTACCGGCGTCTCGGGTTTGTTGCGCAGGACGATGCCGACCCGTTTGACGATTTCCGCGCCGGACAGCGGCTCCTCCTCGTCGTCGCCGACGTCCAGGTACAGGTTGCCGCCCGCATCCACGCTCAGCACGAGCGGCGGGCTGTCGGCAACGTCCTCGATGGGTTCGGCCCCGGCCTTCGGCAATTCGACCTTGATACCCTGTGTCAACAGCGGCGCCGTTACCATGAAGATGATCAGCAGCACGAGCATGACGTCGATGTAGGGCACGACGTTGATCTCGCCCATGAGTTTGCGTTTTTGCAACGGGGTCGCCATGTCAGGCTTCCTTGCGCTTGCGCGCGTGTCGCTGCAGGATGCTCGAGAATTCTTCCGTGAACCCGTCGTACCGGTATTCGAGTCGCACGACCTTGTCGGCATAGCGGTTGTAGGCAATGACCGCCGGAATCGCCGCGAACAGCCCCATGGCGGTGGCGATCAGCGCCTCGGCGATCGGCGGCGCGACGACGGCGAGGGTTGCCGACTGCACGTTGGCCAGGCCCATGAACGCCGTCATGATGCCCCACACCGTACCGAACAGGCCGACATACGGGCTCGTCGAACCGATCGTCGCGAGCGTGGCCAGGCCCTGCTCCAGGCGGTCGACTTCGCGCATCTGCGCGACGCGCATGGCGCGCCGGCATTCCTCGATGAGCCTGTTGGCGCCGACGTCCTCCTGCGCGGCCTGGCGGTTGAATTCGCGAAAGCCGGACTCGAAAATGCTCGCCATACCGTACGTACCGCCCTTCTCGCGGGTCGCGCTCTGGTAGAGGGTATTGAGGTCACCGCCAGACCAGAACGATGCCTCGAAATCGTCCGAGGCGTCCTTGGTTTTGGAAATCAGCCGGCGCTTGCTGAAAATGATGCTCCACGACAGCAGCGACGCCAGCAGCAGCAGCAAAATCACGATTTGCACCGGCAAGCTGGCGTGCAGCAACAGTTGGACGACGGATAGATCGGTGCTCATTTCTCGTTTCCCTCGAAAACAGTGGTTGGAACGCGTTTCGGTTTGAGCGTATCGGCATCGACGTAGGCCGCCCGGACACCCGCTTTGAGCAGCAACTCACCGTCAATGCCGCCACGGTAGACGGCCTGCTCGATATCGAACGATGCGCGCGCAAGGTCCGAGAGTCGCGCCGTAATCGCAAGCTCGTCGTTGAAGCGCGCCGGCGCGACGAAGTCGGCGTGCATGCTGACGACGACGAACATACGCCGCCGCTCGCGCAGCATCTGTTCCTGGTCGACTCCCAGCGCCCGCAGCCACTCCGTGCGCGCGCGCTCCAGGAAGCGGAAATAGTTGGCGTAATAGACGACACCCTGCGCATCGGTATCCTCGTAATACACGCGCAGCCGCCATACAAACGTCTCGCTACTCATTGCTCGTGCATGTTACTCATCGGTGACCTCAGGGCTACTCGCTGGCTGATCGCTAACGTCATTCGCGATCGAACAACGGCAACTCCCGGGCGGGGCCCGACGGCGGAGTCAGGCCGAGGTGCAGGTAGGCATTTTTTGTCGCGATGCGGCCGCGCGACGTGCGCATCATGAAACCCTGCTGGATCAGGTAGGGCTCGATGACGTCTTCGATCGTGCCGCGCTCTTCGCCGACCGCAGCCGCGAGACTCTCGATACCGACCGGGCCGCCGTCGAACTTGTCGATGATCGTCTGCAGCAGACGGCGATCCATGGCATCGAAGCCATAGGGATCCACGTCGAGCATGTCCATTGCGCTCACCGCGACGGCACGGCTCACGATACCGTCGGCCTCGACCTCGGCAAAATCCCGCACGCGGCGCAGCAGCCGGTTCGCGATGCGCGGCGTGCCGCGCGATCGCCGGGCGATTTCGATCGCGCCGTCGGCTTCGATCGGCAGGTTCAGTATGCCCGCCGAGCGCCGCGCGATCGCGTCCAAATCCTCGGTCGTGTAAAACTCGAGTCGCTGCACGATGCCGAAGCGGTCCCTGAGCGGCGACGTCAGCAGCCCCGCCCGGGTCGTGGCGCCCACCAGGGTAAACGGCGCCAGGTCGAGCTTGATCGAGCGTGCGGCGGGACCCTCGCCGATCATGATATCGAGCTGGAAGT
>JBFISV010000076.1:0-9378 GCA_041608415.1 Woeseiaceae bacterium | reverse complement strand
GTCAAGCTGGTCGCCGAGCCGGGGGTCGGCACTATCGCGGCCGGCGTCGTCAAAGCCTACGCCGACCTGATCACGATCTCGGGCTCCGACGGCGGCACCGGTGCGAGCCCGCTGAGTTCGGTCAAATACGCTGGCAGCCCGTGGGAGCTCGGCCTGTCCGAGGCGCACCAGGTGCTGCGCGCCAACGACATGCGCCACCGTGTTCGCCTGCAGACCGACGGCGGGCTCAAGACGGGCCTCGACGTCGTCAAGGCGGCCATGCTCGGTGCGGAAAGTTTCGGTTTCGGCACGGCGCCGATGGTCGCGCTGGGCTGCAAGTACCTGCGCATCTGTCACCTCAACAACTGTGCCACCGGCGTTGCAACGCAAAACAACGTGCTGCGCAGCAAATTCTTCGTCGGACTGCCCGAGATGGTGATCAATTTTTTCCGTTTCGTCGCCGAGGAAGTCCGCATCCTCATGGCCGGACTCGGCGTGCGGTCACTCGAGGAACTGATCGGCCGCGTCGACCTGCTCGAGCGACTCCCGGGTGAGACGGACAAACAGGCGCGGCTGGATCTTTCGCCGATGCTCTCGGACAACGGCCTGGGCGCCGACGTGCCGCGGTTCTGTACCGATTTTCGCAACCCGCCGTTCGACAAGGGCGAGCTGGCCGAAGAGATGCTCGCGGCGACGCTGCCCGCAATCAGGGCGAAAACCGGCGGCCGGTTTCACTTCGACATTCGCAACTTCAATCGCTCCATCGGCGCGCGCCTGTCGGGTGAGATTGCCCGCCGGCACGGCAACCACGGCATGCGGGACGACGCGCTCGAGATCGTGCTGACGGGCACCGCCGGGCAGAGCTTCGGCGCCTGGAACGTGTCCGGCCTGAATCTCGATCTTATCGGTGACGCCAACGACTACGTCGGCAAGGGCATGTCCGGCGGCCGCATCATCGTTCGCCCGTCGGCCGACGCCGGCTACATTGCACGCGACACGACGATCATCGGCAACACCTGCCTGTACGGCGCGACGGGCGGGCAGCTGTTCGCGGCCGGCCAGGCGGGCGAGCGCTTCGCCGTGCGGAACTCCGGCGCGACCGCGGTGATCGAAGGCGCCGGCGATCATTGCTGCGAATACATGACGGACGGCGTGGTCGTCGTCCTGGGCCAGAGCGGCGTGAATTTCGGCGCCGGCATGACCGGCGGTTTCGCCTATGTGCTCGATATCGATCGCGATTTCGTCGATCGTTACAACCACGAACTGATCGACATTCATCGCCTGACGCCCGAGAGCATGGAGGCCTACCTGCATCATCTGCGTTCGCTGATCACGCTGCATGTCGAGGCAACCGGCAGTGACTGGGGCGGCGTGATACTCGATGACCTGCGCAGCTTCCTGCCCAAATTCTGGGTCGTCAAACCGAAAGCCGCCGAACTCGGTTCCCTGATCGAGTCCCTGCGGCAAGCCGCGTAGCGTCGCCGATGGCCAAGCATCCGCTGCAGTTCCTGGAAGTGCCGCGCCGCGACCCCGACAAGGAGCCGGCCGAGGCGCGCGTGCGGCATTTCGGCGAGATCTACGGCAGCTACGACGGCGCCGATGCCGCACAGCAGGCCGGCCGCTGCCTGGATTGCGGCAATCCGTACTGCGAGTGGAAGTGCCCGGTCCACAATTACATTCCCAACTGGCTCAAACTGATCGAGGAGGGCAAGCTGTTCGAGGCCGCCGACCTGTCCCACCAGACCAACTCGCTGCCCGAAATCTGCGGCCGCATCTGTCCGCAGGACCGACTGTGCGAGGGCGCCTGCACGATCAATGACATGGGCGCCGTGACCATCGGCAGCATCGAGACTTACATCACGGACGAGGCCTGCAAGCAAGGCTGGCGACCCGACATGTCGAACGTCGAAGACTCCGGCAAGCGTGTCGCGATCGTCGGCGCCGGCCCCGCGGGGCTAGGCGCGGCCGACATACTCGCGCGCGAGGGAATTCGTTCGGTCGTCTTCGATTCGTATCCGGAGGTCGGTGGGCTGCTGACCTTCGGCATCCCGCCGTTCAAGCTCGAGAAAGCCGTCGTCCGTCGCCGCCAGGCGATTCTCGAAGGCATGGGCGTCGAGTTTCGGCTCAACGTCCGCATTGGCGAGGACATCGTGTTCGGCGACGTCCTCGACGAGTACGACGCCGTTTTCCTCGGCATGGGAGCTTACAAATACGTGAGCGGGGACCTGCCGGGCCAGCAGCTGGCCGGCGTGCACGACGCATTGCCGTACCTGATTGCGAACATCAACCGTGAGCTCGGTATCGATAATGACCCGGAAAACTTCATCGACATGGCGGGCAAGCGCGTCGTCGTGCTCGGCGGCGGCGACACCGGCATGGACTGCAATCGCACCGCGATTCGCCAGGGCGCCAGCAGCGTCACCTGCGCATACCGCCGCGACGAGGAGAACATGCCGGGATCGCGTCGCGAGGTCGCGAACAGCAAGGAAGAGGGTATCCGCTTCCTGTTCAATCGCCAGCCCGTGGAGATCGTCGGCGACGGGCAGGTGACAGGCGTCAAGGTCGTCGAAACGCGCCTCGGCAAGGCCGGTCGCGACGGACGCCGCCAACCCGAAGCGATTCCCGGCACCGAGGAGCTGTTGCCCGCTGACGCCGTCATCATCGCGTTCGGCTTCCGGCCGAACCCGCCGGCATGGTTCGGCGAATACGCGATCGAGACTTTGCCGAGCGGCCGCGTGCGCGTGGCGACGCACGGTGAATACCCGTTCCAGACGACGAACCCGAAGGTCTTCGCCGGCGGCGACATGGTGCGTGGTTCGGACCTCGTCGTGACGGCCGTATTCGAGGGGCGCGAGGCCGCGAAAGGCATCTCCAAATACCTGGGCGTGTGGTAGCCCATTCTGTTGCACACGAGACGCGTGTCTTGACCGACGCCAAGACAGGCCAGCCCACTCAAAAGGTCGTGGCTGCGATTGTCGGCGCCGAAGCTCGCGATCCATCTGAAATCAGCGGTCGCGGGGCTATGTCCCTCATCGGAAGTAAAGCGCAGCAAAGCGAGCCATGACGATGAGGGACATAGCCCCGCGACCGCGGAACCAGTGTGCCGCTATTCGCTGCGCGGCAGCCACACCGAAAACCTCACCCCGCCCTCGACATTGGCCGCCTCGATGCGGCCGTCGTGGCCGTCGACGATGAGCTTTGCGACATAGAGACCGAGTCCGAGGTGGCGGTCGTCTTTCGGCGGGCGCATCGAGATCATCGAATCGAAAAGTTGACTCTGCATGCGTTCGGGCAGCGGCGGACCCGGATTGCTGACGTCCAGCCGCAGCCCGCCCGCATCCGGCCGCAGTGTGATGACGATCTCGTCGCCCTCGGCGCTGAAGCTCACGGCGTTGTCCACGAGTTTGTCGAGCATCTGGATGATGAGTTCGGGGGAGCCCGCCACAGTCGGGTCGGCCGCCGCCGAGTCGAACGTGAAGCGCCGCGCGGGGAATGCATCGGCGTAAGCCGTGACGGTCGACGAAACCACGTTCCCGAGGTCGAAGATCTCGGGTTCGGCATTCTTGATCAGTTCCTCGACGCGGCCCGCCTCGCTCATGGCCGCGAGGATGCGCCGCAATCGCTCCGCGCCCGTCTTGGCCCGGGCCGTGTATTCGGCGGCGGCCTCGTTCTGTGTCTCGTGCTCGAGATTCTCGAGCGACGAGGTCACGATCGCGAGCGGGGTGCGCAGTTCGTGAGACAGCTTGGAGGCGAGCGTGCGCAGGTACTCGTTGTAATCGCCAAGCTGGCGCAGCACGTTCGAAAAGCCGCGTGACAGGTCACCGATCTCGTCGCGCGCATCCGAACTCGGCAGAGACGCGCGCAGCGAATCGTTTTCGAGCGCGGCTTCCGCCGCAATGCTCAGGCGGCGAACGCGCCTCGACAGCCAGCTTGCATAGCCGAGCAGGGTTGCTGCGACGAGCAGCATCGCAATCAGCGTCACGTTCATGAGGCGGGCGAGTCCCCGATTCCTCAGGCTCTGGATCGCGTCCGTGGTCTGTTGCAATACGACCGCGCCGATCGGTTCGCCGCCCGAACTCACCGGTTCGGCGACCGCCACGACGGCGCGACCGCTGTCCGTGCCTCGAAACCAGGCTGCGGATTGCCGGCCCTGCAAAGCGCTCAGTACGTAGGCTTGCCGCTCCCGGCCCAGGGGATCGGGTTCGGCGAACGTCGCCGGCGTGCCCGCTTCGAGCATCGCATCGTACGCAAAACGCAGCCAGTTCGACGGATTGCGCGACACGCGATCCGGGTCGGGATCGAGACCACCCGCCGTCGCAATGCGCCAGCCGGCCGCATCCGTCACGATAAGACGCATTCCAGGCTGCACGAGGCTCTCGGCGATGCGGGCCAGTTCCAGCGACGTGGTGACGAAAGCGCCCGGCAAGCGAGACGCGAAGCTTGCGCTGCGGGTCCCCGGCGTGCCGGCGTCATCGGTGTTGTCGACGACGACACCGAGATGGGTACCGAGTCGATTCAACGGGATCCGGGCCTCGAGCCGGTAGCCGCCGGGCACGTCCTGCCAGTACGCTCGAATCGTCGGTTCCGGTGAATAGCCGTTGGCATTCTGCAAGTAGGTGACGACGGGGCCCGGCGCCTCGGCCGTGAACCATAGCGCCTCCTCGAGATACGGCGGATTGGCGCTGACCAGGCGCACTCGGTCGGCATAGCGTGTGCGGCTGACGGGCAGCAGCGTGTTGCGGTCCGCGTAGACGACGTGACGGTCGCTGACGTCCACGTACAGGTAGGCATACGAGCCGTTGAGGCCCAGGGCAAAGCGAACGGGACCGTCCGGCCCGCGGACGCTCTGCAGGGCGTCCGGCGGCAGCCCCCACTCATCGTTATAACCGTCGATGAGTGGCGCCGTGTCGAGGCGATGGCCGTAAAGCTGCTCCCCGGTCAGGCGATCGTCGCTCGCGGTCAACGGGAATTCCTCGGCGTACTGCGACATCGAGTCGGCGGTCGCCCGCGCGGTGCCTGCGAGCATCTGCTGCTGGCTGGCGCGCAACGCGGACTCGGTCTCGCGGATGAACTGGCAGCCCGCCCACGGCAGCATCAGGGCCAGCAGGCTGACCAGCAGAAGCTGCTGCCGTAATGTCATCGGCCGTTTTCGCCGGGCTCGGAAAGCCAGCGGTAACCCATGCCGTAAACGGTTTCGATTGCGTTGAACGCCGGATCGATCGCGACGAATTTGCGCCGGATGCGCTTGATGTGCGACGTGATGGTGTTGTCGTCGAGCACCGCCTGTGCCGCGTCCATGAGCTGCTGGCGGTTCTTCACGTGCCCCGGGTAACGCGCCATCGCGTGTACGAGCCAGAATTCCGTCAGCGTGAGACCGACGGGCTGCCCCAGCCACGCGATGGTCATGCGGTCGGTATCGATCTCGAGCGGGCCCCGGGTCATCCTGCTGTGCGTCGCCTGCGGGTCCCTGATCGCGTCGAGCCGCCGGAACAACGCGGCGATGCGGGCCATCAGGTGCGGCAGGCTGATGTCTTTCGTGAGGTAGTCGTCCGCGCCCAGCCGGAGGCCCGAGACGGCGTCGAATTCGCTGTCGCGCGCGGTCAGGAAGATAATCGGCAGGTCGGCCGAGCGCGCCCGCAGGTCGCGACACAGATCGAAGCCGCCTTCGACGTCGTCGTGAAGATTGATGTCGATCACGACGAGGTCCGGCAGCCGCGTGTCGAAGGCCGCAAGAGCCGGGGCGCGGGCGTCATACGCGTCCACGGCATAGCCCTCGCGCCGCAGCGCGGCCGCATAATTTTCTCTGATCGCCGCTTCGTCTTCGACGATTGCAATTCGTTTGGCCAAGGACCGCTCCGGTCGAGGGATCGGCACAATTTGCCACATTCCGTCGGTGCATTGCCATGCCAGCGCCGATCCGTCGACCGATTGCAATGTTCCACTGTCAGCAGTCGGAAAGGGAGAGACACGGTGCAGAGACGGACAGGAATGCGATTGCGCGGTCGCGCGTTACTGATGGCCATCACGATATTCTGCGCCGCGGGTGTCCGCGCGGATGACATGGCGCCGGAACGGGCAACCGCCGGGACCCTGCTGTTTGGCATGCAGGAAGGCTATCGCGTGGCAACGTCGCTGAACACCGACGTGGCAATGACCATCAACGGTCACGTTGCGCGCGTGAAGGTTCGCCAGCAATTCGAAAACGGCGGCAGCACGTGGGCCGAGGGTGTTTACGTTTTTCCGCTGCCGGACGCGGCGGCCGTCGACCGCATGCGCCTCACCGTGGGCGAGCGCCTCATCGAATCAGAGATACGCGAAAAAGCCGTGGCGAGAAAAGCCTACGAGCGGGCGCGGGAGGCGGGCAGGAAGGCGAGCCTCGTGGAACAGCAGCGCCCTAACCTGTTCACGACCTCGGTGGCCAACGTCGCCCCGGGCGAGCGCGTCGTGGTCGAAATCGAATATCTCGAGGATCTCGAATACGACGCAGGCAGGTTCAGCCTGCGCTTTCCGATGACGCTGACGCCGCGCTACATGCCGGGCGACCCGCTGCCCGACCGGCAGGGCAGCGGTTGGTCGGCGGACACCACGTCGGTCGGCGACGCATCGTCGATATCGCCGCCCATGGTGTCTGCTTCGAATGCGCATCGTGCCTCGATCCGCATCGACCTCGATGCCGGCCTGCCGCTCGCGACGATCACGAGCCGCTATCACCCCGTCGACGTGGTCGAACGGCAGGGCCGCTATGCGATCGAACTCGCCGGCCCGTCGGTGCGCATGGACCACGACTTCGTGCTCGACTGGCGACCCGCGACGGGCGCTGCTCCGCAGGCGGCGGCGTTTGCGGAGTCGATGGCGGACGAGCGTTACTACCTGCTGATGGTCACGCCGCCGTCCATCGACGCGGCAAACGCCGACGGCATGCTGCGGGAAACGATCTTCATCATCGATACGTCGGGCTCCATGCACGGCACGTCGATCCGGCAGGCGAAACGGGCGCTGGCGCGCGCGCTCAAACGCTTGCGCGCCGGCGATCGATTCAATGTCATTGCGTTCAGCTCGCAGCCGCGGCGCTTGTTCGAAGAAAGCGTCACGGTCGCTCCCGGCACCGTCGCGAACGCGGAAACTTTCGTCGCCGCGTTACAGGCGAATGGAGGCACGGAAATGCGGGCCGCGCTGTCACTCGCACTCGACCGGCCCGCCGCCGAAACGCACCTTCGCCAACTGGTCTTCATTACCGATGGTGCGGTCGGCAACGAAGACGAGCTGTTCCGGCTCATCGAGCACAAGCTCGGCGGCGCGCGCCTGTTCACCGTCGGCATCGGGTCCGCGCCGAACAGCTGGTTCATGCGCAAGGCGGCGGAGACGGGCCGCGGCGCGTACACGATGATCGGCGCGCTGAACGACGTCGGCGAAAAAATGGATCGCCTGTTCGAGAAGATCGAGCGACCGCAGGTCACGAACATCGCACTCGACTGGCCGGCCGGGGTCACGGTCGATGCGTATCCGCCTGTCGTGCCCGATCTGTACAGCGACGAGCCCGTCACCGTCAGGGTGAAAATCACGGGCCGGCTGCGGCCGACGGACGTCGTCGGCATCCGCGGCGATACGATCAATGGCGCATGGTCTCGCGAGCTTGCGCTCGGGCAGGATCGACAGAGTCCGGGCGTCGCCGCGCTGTGGGCCAGGGCGCGGATCGGCGCGCTGACCGATGAGGAGCTGCGCGGCAGGAATGCCGACGAGGTGCGCGGCCTGATCGTGGCGACGGCCCTGAAATATCACCTGGTCAGCAAATTCACGAGCCTCGTGGCCGTCGACCGGACGCCGTCGCGCGCGGCTGGCGAGCGCATGCGACGCGACCAGGTCCCGAATCTCATGGCTCACGGCCAGAGCCGTGCGGCGATATTCGGCTTTCCGGCGACCGCGACGCCCGCCGGTCGGCTGCAGATACAGGGCGTGGCCTGCATCCTCCTCTCGCTCGCGGTTCTGTTCGCGGGCCGCGCGCGGCGGGCGAGCCGGCGTGTGCGCTAGGCGGACGCGGAGGATTCTCGTGGCGTGCCTGCTCGGTATCGGCTTCTGGCAGCTCGGGGAGGGCGCCTATATCCCGGCAAAGGCATGGGTCGCACAGGAACTGATGCTGCGCGCCTGGGAGCGCGCGGCCAAAGGCGCCCGCGATCCGCGACCGTGGCCGTGGGCCGACACCTGGCCCGTGGCGCGCATGCTCGCGAAGGACGGCAAGGTCGACCTCATCGTGCTGGCTGGCGGATCGGGCAGAACGCTCGCGTTCGGGCCCGGTCACCTGAGTGCGAGTGCATCGCCGGGCAGGCGCGGCAACAGCGTCATCGCCGGGCACCGTGACACACATTTTCGATTTCTCGCGGACCTGGCCCTCGGTGAGACCCTGTGGATCGAGACCGCCGACGGACGCGCCCATTCCTACGTGGTCGTCGATCTCGCGGTCGTCGATTCGAGAACAAGCGGACTTGTCCTGGACAGCGATGAGGAAGTCCTGAGCCTCGTGACCTGTTATCCGTTCGAGGCGCTCGAAGCGGGCGGGCCGATGCGCTACGTCGTTACGGCGCGCAAACGTTCTTTCGTAACGCGATCCTGAGTAGCGCTGCAACGCTGATCGCGTCGGTGATCTCGCCGGACAACGCCATGTCGATCGCCTCTTCGACCGGTAGCTTCCTGACTACGAGTTCTTCCTGTTCCTCGAAGTCCGTCGGTCCCTCGACGAGGTCCTCGGCGACGTAAACGATGCCGAATTCGTCGGTAATGGAATTGCTCGTATAGAGCCGCATCAGTTCGCTCCAGCGCCGCGCGGTCAGCCCGGTCTCCTCCCTGAGTTCGCGCATCGCGGCGTCGACGAGATCCTCGCCGTAGGGCGCGCCTCCCATCGGCAGCTCCCAGGACCATTCGCCCAGCGTGTAACGGTCCTGGCCGACGAGCCAGGTATTGCCGCCTGTATCGAGCGGCACGATCGCGACGGCGCGGTTCTTGAAATGCACGTGACCGTAGTCGTTCTGGCCGCCGCCCGGATTGATGACGCGATCCTCCTGTACCCGCATCCAGTCGTTTTCGAAAACGACGCGCGAATCGATTTTTTTCCAGCTCATGCAATCTCCCGGGCGTGCCGACCATTGCGATGATAACGCAGCGTATCGGTCGTGCCGTCGGGGTTGCCGTCGATTGCCTGCCCCGGGCAAGTGGTTCATAGTAGAACCTATCTCGAAATAGATCATTACCGCGCCTTGCCTTGCGGAAAAATAGCCGTCGTCGCGGCCATGATCTATTTCGAGATAGGTTCTAGCCCGCATCCGTCACCGATTCGCGGGTAAAATCGGTCAGGCCATTGGTCGAACAGCGAATCTTCGCCGCGAGTGGAATACCGGGGTGTATTTC
>JBFISV010000075.1:0-9440 GCA_041608415.1 Woeseiaceae bacterium | reverse complement strand
GGTCACGGCGCCATCGCTCTCCGGCGCGGACGCGTCCGGCCGCCGGGCCTGTGAAGGGGCGGCCTGCCCGGCCGGCGCACTCTGTCGCTCGGGCTGCTCGCCGGTCAGCGCCGGCACGGGTTCCTCGCGGTTGCGCTCGAGGACCACGGTCTGGGTTTTCTGCTCGCCGCTCCCCGGCAACGGCACGTGCTCCGTCCGCATCGCGGCGCCGTCATCCGGCCCGTCCAGAAACACGGGAACGACGAGGACGACGACCGCGACGAGCACGACCGCGCCGATAATGCGTTCTTTCAAGGCCCTTTCCATCGTGTTGCGCTCCCGGAGAGCTGGCGCCTGCACCCACAGGCATTCACGGTGCCGTCGATCGCGCCCCGTATCGACGCTGGCCGTCCAGGCTGAACGTGATTGGACTTACCGGGCAGGCTCCCGGGAGCCTGCCCGCCAGACGATAATCCTGCTGTCTCGCGACGGCAATTTCTACCGCGCCGGCCCGAAGCCCGGCGAGTATAGCCCAAGGGCCTCGAGTGCGGGCCCGACGACGTAAAACGAGCCCGTGATCACGACGCTGTCGTCGGCCCCGGACAGGTGGCGCGCGTGCGCGATCGCGTGTTCAATGGAATCGGCCTCGAAACAGGCCTTGTTCGCCGCGTTCGCGATCTGGCGCGCCAGTTCGTCCGCCGCGATCGCGCGGTGGCTTGCGGCCGTGACCGCGATCCATTTGTCGATGACGGGGGCAAGCGGATTCACGAGGCCGCCGACGTCCTTGTCGTCCAGCATTCCGATGATGGCGATCGTCTTCGCGGTCGACGGCCGCTCAGCGGCTTGTTCGGACAGCGCGGTCGACAAAGCGGTCGCCGCGGCCGGGTTGTGTGCGACGTCGAGCAACCAGTGCCGATCCGAATCGATCCGTTGCATGCGCCCCGGCAGCGCCAGGCGTGTGAACGCCGAGTTGACGCTCGCGGCGTCGAGCAGCGCGCCGAAACCGGCGCATTCGATCAGCGCCAGCACGCCGGCGGCATTGACGAGCTGCATCGGCCCCTGCAGCGAGGGCCGCAACAGGCCGTCGAGTTCGTGCGCGCGGCCCGTCCACGACCAGCCCTCGCCGCGCACGCGCCAGTCGTAATCGCGGCCGGCAAGCCTGAGATCGGCGCCGATCCTGCGCGCTTCGCGGCCGATCGCGCGCGGCGCGTCCCGCGACGCGAAAACGATGGGCTTGCCGCGCCGCATGATGCCCGCTTTCTCCACGGCGATCGCCTCGATGTCGGCGCCCAGCCAGTCACAATGATCGAGCGACACGTTCGTAATCAAACCGGCCGCCGGCTCGATCGCATTCACGGCGTCGAGCCGGCCACCCATGCCGACCTCGAACACGGCGATATCGACGTCGCGCGCCTCGAAAATGGCGAGCGCGGCAATCGTAGCGTATTCGAAATACGTCAGCGGGCTGTCTTTGCGCACCGCTTCGATGCGCTCGAAGGCGGCGATGATCTCGTCATCTTCGACGGGCATCCCGGCCACGCGAATGCGTTCGTTGAAACGGTGGATGTGCGGCGACGTGTACGTGCCGACGGTGTTTCGCGAGACGGAAAGCAGCGCTTCCGCCATCGCGACCGACGAGCCCTTGCCGTTCGTGCCGCCGACGTGCAGGACGCAGCGGGGGGCGGTCGCGCCGAGCCGGTCGATCACGGCCAGCACGCGCTCGAGACCCAGATCGATTTCCCGCGGAGAAAAACGATCGATGCGGGACAGCCAGTCCGCGAGCGTCGATCCCGACTGCGTCATAAACGGCTACTGCTGGATCGGGCTCGGCCGCTGCTCGAATTTGGCCAGCAGATCGCCGATCTGGTCCCGCATCTCGCGCCTGTCGACGATCATGTCGATCGCCCCGTGATCCAGCAGGAATTCACTGCGCTGAAAGCCTTCCGGCAAGGTCTGGCCGACGGTCTGCTCGATGACACGCGGCCCGGCGAAGCCGATCAATGCGCCCGGCTCCGCAATGTTCACGTCGCCGAGCATCGCGAGGCTCGCCGAAACGCCGCCGGTTGTCGGATCCGTGAGCACGGACACGTAGGGGACGCGCTGACGAGCAAGGTGGGCGAGCGCCGCGGAGGTCTTGGCCATTTGAAACAGCGAGAACAAGGCTTCCTGCATCCGGGCGCCGCCGCTGGCGGCAAACGATATGAGCGGGCATTTGTTGTCCGCGGCATGCCTCGCGGCGCGCGAAAAGCGCTCGCCGACCACCGAGCCCATCGAGCCGCCCATGAACCCGAACTCGAATGCGCAGACGACGACGGGGCTGCCGAACAAATTGCCGGTCACGGCGACCAGGGCGTCTTTCTCACCGGTTTTCTTCTGCGCGGCCAACAGCCGGTCGCGATAGCGCTTGCTGTCGCGAAATTTGAGGGGATCCTCGGGCTCGAGCCCGCTGCCGATTTCTTTTTCTGAATCGGGATCGAGAAACAGATCGATACGCTGCCGCGCGCCGACGCGCAGATGATGGTTGCACTTCGGGCAAACCAGCTGATTGCGTTCGAGCTCGTTCCTGTAGAGCTGTGCATCGCATTTGGGGCACTTCAGCCACAAGCCCTCCGGCACCGAGCGCGTGCGGCTTTCGGTGCTGATGCGCGACGGCATGATTTTTTGAAACCAGCTCATGCGGGTATGGTAAGTAGGTTTGCGGGGTATGTCACTCGAACCAGCGTCAATCCGTGCGGAGGCGCGGCAACGCCCGCTGCCCTGCGGTCCCGGTTCGCGAGCACCGCCCGTAGCCAGTCGACCGCCCGCTCGCCGGCGCCGATGCTTACGAGCGCACCGGCGATATTGCGCACCATGTGCTGCAAAAACGCGTTCGCCGTCACGTCGAGATACAGCCAGTCCCCCTCGCGCCGCACCGAAATCGACGTGATTTCACGCCAGGGCGAAGCGGCCTGACAGCCGGCGGCGCGGAACGCCGAAAAATCCTGGTGACCGAGCAGCGCCTGCGCGGCGCCGTGCATCGCGCCGGCATCGAGCGGCCGGTGGACCCACCATGCCCGATGACGATGCAGGGCCGATCGCACCAGGCGATTCAGGATGACGTAACGGTAACTTCGCGCCGTCGCCGAGAAGCGCGCGTGAAACGTCTCGTCGACACGACGGACCCAGCAAACGTTGATGTCGTCCGGCAGGTTGCTGTTGGCACCGAGCAACCAGCCGCGATCGCTGCGCACGGCCGACGTGTCGAAGTGCGCGACCTGGCCGGATGCGTGCACGCCGGCGTCGGTACGGCCGGCGCAAGTGACGTCTACGGGCTCGTCGGCGACGGCAGCGACCGCCTTCTCGACACGCGCCTGAACGCTGGTGGCATTACGCTGCCGCTGCCAGCCCTGGTATGCCGTGCCGTCGTATTCGATGCCGATTGCAATGCGCAAGCCACACGGCGCCGTTCAGGTCGAACGCAGAATCAGGACGGCAGCGTGTTCAGCAGTTGTTGCGCCTGCTGACGTTGGCCCTCGTCGCCTTCGTCGAGTACTTCTTCCAGAATGCTGCGCGCGCCGGCGGGATCGCCCATGTCCACGTAGGCACGTGCGAGATCGAGCTTGGTGCCGACCTCGGTCATCGTACGAGCTTCGTGCAGATCGTCGCTGAGTTCGTCGGGCGACAATTCCTGCGTCTCGCCGATGTCGGCATCCTCGGGGGACGGCCGCAGCTGTTGCACGGTCGCGTCGTCGCGGGGCTGTTGCACGGTGTCCCCGGTAAATGCGCTCACCTCGAGGGCAGCCGTCAGGTCGTCGAGATCGAGATCGACGTCCGTCTCGCCGATCGACGGCAACTCGCCCGTCGCCCCGGGATCGCGGCCGCGATAGGAGTCCGGCGGCAGTGCCTCGGTCTGCGCGAATTCGAAGTCGCCTTTCTTGCCGATGCTCGGCGCGACGTATGTCGCATCGTCCGGCCCGAGCGCTTTGTATTCGCCCGTCACGGCGGCCCGTGCCTCCTCTTCGCTGAGAACCCGGGTTTGACCCGTCGCGTCGAGCAGGCTCTCATCGGACTCTGCCTCGTCGGCATCGGCCGTGTCGAGCATCGGATTTTGCCCCGTCTCGTCGGCGGCGAGCCGCATGCCCGACTCGCCGGTCTCATCGATTTCGAGACCTCGCAGCACTCCTGACGCATCGAGGTCCAGGGCCGGTGTCTCGCCCGTCGAGTCGGGATCCAGCGCCGGCGTCTCGCCCGTGGCATCGGGGTCCAGCGCCGACGTCTCGGCGGTCGACTCGATATCGAGCGTGCGCCTCTCCCCCGTCGATTCGGGATCGAGCGCGCGATGCTCGCTGGTCGATTCGGGATCGAGCCCGCGGGTCTCGCTGGTCGCGTCGGGATCGAGTGCGCGATGCTCGCTCGTCGATTCGGGATCGACCGTGCGCGCCTCGCTCGTCTTGTCGAGGTCGAGCGCCGGACGTTCGGCGGTCGAGTCGATGGAGTCGAACAGCGCGTCCCGCTCTCCGGTTGAGTCGAGATCGTCGAGCGACGCGATTTCAGTCGCATCGTCGTGGTCTTCGTCCAGGGCGGAGATCCCGGTCTCGCCGAAACCGCTGAGGTCGAGTCCCAGGTCGTCGAGGTCGATCTCGGCCGTCTCATCCGATGCCTGGCCGCTCGACTTGATGGCCTCGTCGAGGGACTCGGGCAGCGCCGGCAGCTCGGCCGTGCCGTCGATTCCGGAGAATTGTTCTTCGATGGTCGGCGTCTCCACCGTCGCCTCGGGCACCTCGACTTCCGCCGTCTCGTCGGCGGCGGGCGTTTCAATGGTCCGCTCGATCGTGTCATCGATGGACTGCGCTTCGACCGTGGGCTCCGCGCCCGGCATCTCGGCGGTCGCATCCGTTGCGGGGCGCTCGAAGGTCGGCATTTCGTTGGTCGCATTGTAATCGGCCGCGCCTTCGTCGGACGGCGAGCCGTCGCCGAACACGAAGTCGAGACCTTCATCGTCCTGCGCGCCGAGGTCGAGGACGTCTTCGTCGCCGCCGCTGGTGCCGAAATCCATATCGAGGATGCCGGTCTCGCCGGCATCGGACTCGGAGCCCAGCGACAGGTCGACTTCCTTCGTCATTGCCGACACGCCGGCGCCCGCAAACAGGGCGTGATCGGCGGCGATCTGCTGACCCATGATCACGATCTTGTCCCAGTCGCCGGTGTCGCCACCCGACAGCTCGCGCAGTCGTTCAGCTGCGTCGACAAAGGCATCGCGGTTTCCCCAGACAAAGTAGATTTCGCAAAGCTTGGTCAGCAGGTCCTGGCGCTCGGGTTCGATTTCGAGCGCGCCGTTGACGAGATCCGCCGCCTGGTCGTAAAGGCCGTAGGCCATGTGGAAGTCCGCTTCGGCAATCGGATCGGACTGATCGAGGTTGATGGCCGTGTCACTGCTGAACGTGTCTTCGATTGACGCGAACTGGCCGGTTTCCGCCGAGGTATCGATCGACGGCGCCGCTTCGACCTCCACGACATCGCTCGGTACGCGCACGGCCGGATCCTGTTCGACGACGACGAACGATTCGTCCTCGCGCGACGGCGCCGAAATCGTCTCCGTCCTCGAGTGCGGATCTTCCTTGCCGACCGCAACCTCGTCGTGGTCGAGAGGCGTGCCCCACGCTTCCGCCTCGTCGCCACGGCGACGCATGAACCAGAACAGGACGCCAAGCGCGACGAGCAGCGCCGCCCCGACGAGGGCCCAGACGCTGGTCGCCCAGCCGACCAGGCGTTCGACGAGCGACGGTTCTGCGGGTCGGGCCCGAATCACGCTTGTCGCGTCCGGTCGCTCAGCGGCGGTCTCCGCATCGCTTTCGTCCGCCTGCGTGTCGACGGTTTCGGCTGCGAGGTCCTCCTCCGGCATTTCGTCATCGGCCGCCCCCGCGGCATCCTCGACGAACGGACCGTCGTCGTAGGTCTCGACGACGGGTTCGTACACTTCACCGCGCAGATCGGCGAGTTCCCGGCGCAGTGCCGCGAGTTCGTTGTCGCGGACCTGGATCAGGGAGCGCTGCTCGGGCACGTCGGCCGCTTCGAGCTCGGCGATCCTGTCGAGTATCGACCGCTCGCGCGCCGTCGCCGCATCTTCGGCTACGGCTTCGGGTTCGGTTTCGGCCACTTCGCTGCCCACACCGACCACGTCATCGTCGGGCGGAACCAGCGTGAGACTGGGCCGCGGCTCGGCAGCGGGCTGCGGTGGCGCAACCGCGCCCGGCGCTTTGTCCCACGCCGAGTACTGACGCTTGACTTCGCTCGTGGCGTCGCCGCGGTCGATTCGATAGATCTCGTCGGCGCTCGGAATCCTGAGCCGCGCACCCGCGCGCAGCATATTGATGTTGCCACCGAATGCCTGCGGGTTCGCGTCGTAGATGGCCAGCATCGTCTGGTTCATCGTCAGGCGGCTGTCCGGGCGATTTTCGCTCGCGATCCCCCACAGGCTGTCGCCGCGGCGAACGACGTAGTCACCCATCGGAGTCGTGTCGTACGGCGTGTCGTCGCGCACGGGCTCGGCCTTCGGCGGCGCGGGCCTGGGCCTCGTCACCGGCGGTGGCGCTGCCGGTTCCGGTGCACGCTCGATGCGGGCGCTGTCGGCCGGCGCGCTGCGTTCCGGCGCCGCCACCCGAGCCGGCGCTTGCACGGCGGCGCGCGGTGCGAACGTCGGGGGGTCGAGCAACACCGTATATTCACGCAACAGGCGGCCACGCGACCAGCTCGCTTCGATGAGGAAGGTCAAAAACGGTTCGGTCATCGGAGTGGTCGAAGTCGCGCGCACGAAATTGCCATCGTTGCGACCGCTGCGCACGATTTCGAATTCGATGTTTTGCAGGTACACCGGGCGATCGAGACCGTAACGCTCGAAGGTCGATTGCGATGCCAGCGTTATTTGCAGTTCGGCCAGTTCTTCGGGCGTCGCGGACAAGAGCTCGATTTCCGCGCGCAACGGTTCGTTCAGCGCCGAATCGAGTCGGATGTCGCCGAGTCCGATTGCCCACACCTCGCTTGACAGAGCCAACGCGAGCGCAAGCAAGCAATGAGTAAGACGTCGCGACATAGTGATTTCTCCAACTCCCCAAGCGACCGACAGTTCAGATTGCGCGACCGCTTTCGGTGACGGCCGACCAGCCTGCGCGGTTGCTTGCGAACTATAGCTTAAAGATAGTTTTTTGCCAATATTTCAGCAATTTGGACGCTATTTAGAGCGGCGCCCTTACGTAGGTTGTCGGCTACCACCCAGAGGTTGATGCCGCGTGCGTGGGAAATGTCCTCCCGCACCCGGCCAACATACACGGGATCCCTGCCTGAGGCGTCTGTTACCGCCGTCGGATACTGCCCCGTTGCAACACCGTCGATCAACTCGACGCCCGGCGCATTTTGCATCAATTCGCGGACCGCCGCCGCCGATATCTTCGCTTTCGTCTCGATGTGTATCGCTTCGGAATGCCCGTAGAACACCGGGATTCGCACCGCCGTGGCGTTGACGCCGATGGAGTCGTCGCCGAGGATCTTGCGCGTCTCCCAGACCATTTTCATCTCCTCCCGAGTGTAGCGGTTGTCCTCGAAGACATCGATGTGCGGCACCGCATTGAAAGCGATTTGTTTCACGTCGCCGCTGCCTTCGAGCGGGCGGCCGTTCAGCAACTGCGACGTCTGCTGCGCCAGCGTCTCCACGGCGCGCCGGCCCGCGCCGGAGACGGCCTGGTACGTCGCCACGTTGATGCGTTCGATCCCGACCGCGTCGTGGATGGGCTTGAGGGCTACAAGCATCTGAATTGTCGAGCAATTCGGATTTGCTACGATGCCGCGGTTGCGGTAGTCGGCGAGCGCCCCCGGGTTCACCTCCGGCACGACGAGCGGGATATCGTCGTCGTAGCGAAAATGCGACGTGTTGTCGACAACGACCGCGCCGGCTTCCACCGCGCGCGGCGCGTGCTCGGCCGATACCGCGCCGCCGGCCGAGAACAGGGCGATCGCGACATTCGCAAAGTCGAATTCGGCCAGGTCCGCGACGGGTAACTGGCGCCGGCCGAAATCGACGAATCGCCCGAGCGAGCGGCGGCTCGCGAGCGCATGCACGTTTCCAAGCGGAAATTTTCGTGCGGCCAGGATTTCGAGCATTGCCTCACCGACGGCGCCTGTGGCGCCGACCACGGCGACGTCAATTTTTTCGGGCATGCCTGCCGGACCCCTCATATCCAGTTATACAGTCGCGTGCGCGAGATTCGACTTCGGTGCTCACAGCGTGGGCGTCTCGGACGCCACGTCGGCGTTCTGGCCGCGATCGCGCAGATAATGGTCCATCAACACGAGCGCCAGCATCGCCTCCGCAATAGGCGTCGCACGCAGGCCGACGCACGGATCGTGGCGGCCTTTCGTAACGATCTCGGTCTGCTCGCCGGACTTGTCGATCGTCTTGCCCGGAACCGCAACGCTGGACGTCGGTTTCAGTGCGATACTGGCCAGGATATCCTGCCCTTACGAAATGCCGCCGAGCGTTCCTCCCGCGTCGTTCTTGCTGAAGCCGGTCGCCGACATCTCGTCGCGATGCTGGCTGCCGCGCTGCGCGACGGCCGCAAAACCCGCGCCGATTTCCACCCCCTTGACCGCGTTGATGCTCATCAGTCCTTTCGCGATGTCGGCTTCGAGCTTGTCGAATACCGGTTCGCCGAGGCCGACGGGCACATTGGTCGCCAGCACGCTGATGCGCGCACCGATGGAATCGCCTGCGGCACGCAGTTCGTCCATGAACGCCTCGAGTTCTGTTATGCGATCCGGGTCGGCACAAAAAAACGGATTGTCGTCCACGACGGACATGTCGTTTGCCTGAAGCTCGATCGGACCGAGCTGCGAGAGAAAACCGTGGATCTGCAGCCCGAGCCTGACGTCGAGATATTTGCGCGCAATGGCGCCGGCCGCGACGCGCATCGTGGTTTCGCGGGCGGAGGAACGGCCGCCGCCGCGATAATCGCGAATGCCGTATTTTTGCTGGTACGTGTAGTCGGCATGCCCCGGACGAAACTTGTCCTTGATGTCGCCGTAATCCCTGGAGCGCTGATCCTTGTTTTCGATGAGCAGGCCGATCGGCGTTCCCGTCGTGTGGCCCTCGAAGACGCCGGACAATATCTGCACCCGGTCCGGTTCATTGCGCTGCGTCGTGTGCCGCGACCGGCCCGGCCGTCGCCGGTCGAGGTCCGCCTGGATATCGTCCTCGCTGAGCGGCATGCCGGGCGGGCAGCCGTCCACGACGCAGCCCAGCGCCGGACCGTGGCTCTCACCGAACGTCGTGACGACGAATGCCCTGCCGAAGCTGTTACCGGCCACTTTTCCCTAACCCCTGTCGATGCCCAGCAAATCGTTCCTCGCCAACACGAATACCCCCTGCCCGCCGCGCTCGAACTCGAGCCAGACGAATCCGAGATCCGGGTAGCGGCGCTCGAGCGCCGCCC
>JBFISV010000074.1:0-9452 GCA_041608415.1 Woeseiaceae bacterium | reverse complement strand
GCTCGATGCCCTCTGCGCCCGTGAGCTGCTCCAGAATCGTCCTGCGTTCCTCGTCGGTGAGCGGATCGGACGCCATGCCGAGTTCGAAGCGCTTGCGGAGCCAAAGCCTCTCGCGCGACCGCGAGATGTGTGCGAATTCGGCGCCGAGTTTCCCACAGTAGATTTTTTTCAGCAGCGCGGCGATGTCCCGGAGGGGCATGCGCTTGTCGCCGGATCCGGCGAGGCCGCCGGTGTAAAACTCGGTATCCATGTCGGCCTCGCCCAGGCCGAGATAGTCGAGCTTGAGCACGCCCGGGACGGGCCGCTCCATGAGGCCCAGCGGATCGATGTCGGCGATCTGGTGGCCGCGAAGGCTGTAGACCTGGATCATGCGCGAGACGGCGGCCTGCTTTTCGCCCGACGCGACGGCGACACCCGGCTTACGCCTGACCACGGTCCTGGCACGTCCGCCTTGCGCCGCGGTATCGAGCAGACCGGCGCGAATCGCCGAGTGCGCGATCTCGGTCTGCGGGTCGCCGAGCGACTCGAAATAGGTTTGCCAGGCGTCCGGTACCGAGTCCGCCTTGTCGAGATACTGCTCGTAAAGCGCCTCGACGGCGTTGGCATTGCCGCCGAATAGCGGCGTCTGGGCGTACTGTTCCTTTAGCGAATTGCTCATGACAGCGATGATATCCACGGCCGCGCGGCCGGGCCTTCGTGAGTGGGTGTAAAGCCTTGAAAAGCCGAGCTAGTTTAGCTCATGCCACTCACGAGGGGAATCGTAGTGCTGTCAGGACAGTGCGAGGAGATTAACGAATTCGTAACAGACGAGGCAGGCGTAGCTTGCAAACATCGTCGTGAGTAAAATACCGGTGCGGAAACGATCCAGAAATCGGGATTTGGCGAGGAACACGAGCGTCAGGATGCCGAATCCGGTCAGCGCCATTTTCGAAGCCGCGAATAGAGCGGTACTGTGCCCGAGCATGCCCGCCATGACCGGATTGGCCTCGATCATGCCGCGTTCGAGCAGCAGCAAGGTGAAAAACGCGTCGACGGAACTCAAGAGCATCGTTCCGACGGCCAGAAAGAACAGCCACGGATGATGCCAGTCCGTGTAAATGACGTCGGCCTCGCAGGCGCGGCGCATAGTGTGCCGGCGCGATCGCAAGAAACCGTACAGGACAGTCCGCCAACCGACCTGCCTACGATCGATTACGGTGTTTCGATTCTCATCCAGCAATTCCGATATCAAGTCTCTCATAAGCATCCTGTTGCTGCCGGTTGTCCGCGCGCCGGTTGCGCTCAATTGGTTTTCCGCTGGTGCTGAAGAGTCCCCTAACCCGTGCCCGCATGCGCCGAATGTGCGGATGTGGTCAGCACCAGCAGAAAGAAGTGTCTCGTTAGTAGTTGCAAGCAAGATGCGTTCCGGTTTTTTAATTGCCTGATTTGCCGTGAATTTATCGATTTTTATGTCATGTGGTCGCAGGGCCGTGTATAAATCTCCGACAGTTCGGGTGGGCGATTCTGGACGGCGGCAAGAATCGCGCGATACTTTGCAAGGTTATGAAGGCATACACCGCTGTTGCGGCGAACGGCGAGGCGATCGAGTACGTCGATAAGAAGCGTTTTCTGTGGGTGCTGTCGGTGCTGTACCCGCTCCAACCGCTGCTCGGGATCTGGCTGCACTGGAAAACCGGTCACGAGCCGTGGCTCATGCTTGGCATCCCGGCCAACTACCTCGTGGCGCCGATTCTCGACTGGATCGTCGGCGAGGACATGAACAACCCGCCGCCCGAGATCATCGGGCAACTCGAGCGCGACAAATACTACCGGCTGCTGACCTATGCCGTCGTCCCAATGCATTTCATTACGCTGCTCGTTTGTGTCTGGTATGCCTGCACGGCCGGGCTCGGTCCGGTCGGATTTTTCGGGCTCGCCGTGGTCGCCGGACTGACGGGCGGGCTCGCCATCAATACGGGTCACGAACTCGGCCACAAGAACTCCGCCTTCGAAAAGCGCCTGGCGAGATGGGTGCTGGCCGTGCCGGCGTACGGACACTTCAGCATCGAACACAACCAGGGCCATCACAAGGCCGTTTCCACGCCCGACGACCCGGCCAGCGCGCGAATGGGCGAAAGCATCTACCGCTTCGCGTGCCGCGAGATCCCGGGCGCATTCGCTCGCGCATGGCAAATCGAGAAGGGACGCCTTGCGAGCCGCGGCAAGTCCGCGTGGCACCCGGACAACCGCCTGCTCGCGGACTGGGGCCTGTCACTGCTGATCGCGATCGCATGCGTCGTCGCGTTCGGATGGCTGGCGGCACCTTTCCTGGTCGTGCACCACCTGTTCGCTTACTGGCAGCTGACGAGCGCGAACTACGTCGAGCATTACGGTCTGTTGCGCGCCAAAGACGCGAACGGCCGCTACGAGCGCTGCGAGCCACGCCACTCCTGGAACAGCAATCATATTTTTTCGAACCTCGTGCTGTTTCACCTGGAGCGCCATTCGGATCATCATGCCAACCCGCTGCGCCGCTACCAGTCGCTGCGCCATTTCGACGACGTTCCGCGGCTGCCGAACGGATACTTCGGCGTCTATCTCCTCGCGTACGTGCCATGGCTATGGTTCCGGGTGATGGACCGCCGCTTGCTCAACCTGCCGCACGTGCAGGGAGACCTGACGCGGGTCAATATTTGTCCCGCGGCGAGGCCGCGACTTCTCAGGCGCTACGGCAATCCGGACACGCGCGAGGCGTCGTTCGGCAGCCACTGAGGGTTAGCCCGCACCCGGCACCCGTTGCAGCAAGACCCGGACCGGCATTACGCGGTGCCGAGCCTCCGCGGGCGCGGCGAGGCTCGACGATTCAAGCCGCGTCGAATCGTGCCTGCAGCGCGTCTGCATCCGGCGGTGACAGCGTATCCGCCTAAAAGCGCCTTATGTGGTCTTGATTTCGCACATGAGACTCCGATACCGCCGGCGGGACCCGGCGCAGGCGCACCGCGGCATCGCTGCGCGGCGGCCGGCCCGGCGGCGAAGCGTTCATGCACGACGGCTCAACCGGCCGCGGCGCCGCGTCGCAACAAGGGATCCCGGCGCACCATGAGCAGCGCAATGCAGATCGCGAACAGCAACGGCACGGGTATCAGCACGAGGCGCAGCCAGCCGAAATAATGCATCACCGTGCCTGCCAGCAGCGACGCCGTCGCCGAGACACCGAACACCAGGAATTCGTTGACCGCTTGCGCGCGAAACCGCTCCTGCATCGAATAAGCGTAAGTGAGCATCGTGGTACCGCCGACATACAGAAAATTCCAGCCGACGCCGAGCAGCATCAGCGCCCACCAGTAGTGCAGCAGCGACTGTCCCTGCAATCCGATGAATGCGGTTGCGAGCAGCAGCAGCGCGCCCGAAAACATCAAGCGTACGACGCCGAATCGCTCGATGAGGAACCCGGAGACCAGCGACGGTACGTACATACCGAGTACATGCGCGCGTATCACGCTGGCCGTCTCGCCGATGGAATAGCCGTCGATGACGTGCATGCTGAGTGGCGTTGCCGTCATCAGCAGCGTCATCAACCCATAGCCGGCCGTCGCTCCGAGTACCGCGACGACGTAGACCGGCTGCAGGACGATGTCGCGCAGGCTGCGGCCCGAATCGGCTTTGACGCCGGGCGACGATTCCGACACGGCGCCGAGTCGCGAGATCAGCAATGCCTGCACGACATACAGCGCGGCCAGCGCGAGCATGGTGCCGGCATAGGGAGCGCCGGCGATCCACGATCCCCCCCGCATTGCGAGTTCCGGGCCGACGAAGGCGCCGCCGATGGAACCCAGCAGCACGAACGATACGGCCCGCGGCACGTACTTCGCGGGTACGCTTTCAGCCGCCGCATACCGGTATTGCTGGGTAAACGCCATGTTGATGCCGAACAGCACCGCGGCGGCGACGAACAATGGAAAACTGGCAACGACCAGCGCCCATGCCGAAACGAGCAGCGCTGCGACCGACGAGAGCGACGCAAGGGCGAAACCTCTGCCGCGCCCGATCCGCCGCATCAGCACCGTCGCGGGCACGGTCGTCGCGGCGACCGCAATCACCATCATGGAAAGCGGCAACGTGGCCCATGCCGTGGTGCCGGAGAGCCTCGAGCCGATGATGCCGGCCAGCGTGACCATGACGATGGATCCGGTTGCCGAAATAAGCTGGCAAACGACGAGAATGATCAAGTTGCCCTTGCGCACCGGTGTCGCTCGAGTTCGTGGCGGTGGGCCATTTTCACACATTCCGCGCGCTGCTTTGCGCATTCCTCGCTCGTTATCCGAACGCCGTATAATGCCGCGCGATGATTGTCGATCTGCACACTCACAGCGATGCATCGGATGGCTGCCTGGCGCCGCAGGCATTGCTGGCGCTGGCCGCGCAGAACCGGGTCGACGTAGTGTCGATTACCGATCACGACACGACCGCCGCATACCCGCGCCTCGGCGGCGATCCGCCGTCCGGGATGCAACTGGTCGCGGGTATCGAACTGTCGACGACGTGGGCGGGCCGCGGCATTCACGTTGTCGGCCTCAATATCGACCCGGTCAATCCCGTACTGCAGCGCGATATCGCGCGTCAGCAGGCCGCGCGCCGGGCGCGCGCCGAAACCATCGCAGCACGCCTCGCAAAACTCGGCGTCGCCGATGCGATGGCGGGCGCAAGGAGGTCGGCTGACGGCGCCGGCATCGGTCGCCCGCACTTTGCACGTCACCTCGTAGAGATCGGTTTCGTCAAGGACACGGCAAGCGCATTTCGCAAGTACCTCGGCGCCGGCAAACCGGGGGACGTCAGGGCGAACTGGGCGCCGCTAGCCGACGTCGTTCGCTCGATCGAATCGGCGGGGGGAACGGCCGTTCTCGCCCACCCGGCGAAATACGGGCTGACGACGACGAAATTGCGACTCCTGCTGGAGGAGTTTGTCGCGGTCGGCGGCCGCGCTATCGAGGTCGTCTGCGGCTCGCAAACGCCCGCAGTCACGCGGCGCATCGCGGACCTCGCGCGCGATTTCGGGCTTGCCGCGTCATCGGGATCGGATTTCCATGGCCCCGAAACGGCGTGGTCTTCGCCGGGCCGCACCGCAGCGCTGCCTCGGGATATCGAAAAGGTCTGGGAGCTTTGGTAGACGAAGTCGTCATCAATGCGGACATCGCCATACCGATGGATGCGATCGACATCAAAGCCGTGCGCGCGCAGGGCGCCGGCGGCCAGAACGTCAACAAGCTCGCAACGGCCGTCCACCTGCGCTTCGATTTCCGCAATTCGGATGTGCTGCCTGCAGACCTGCGAGCGAAGATCGCGAAACTCAAGGATGCACGAGTTACAGCGAGCGGAATCGTGATCAAGGCGCAGGAATTTCGCAGCCAGTCCCGCAACCGGCAGGCCGCGATCGAGCGACTGCAGGAAATCGTTCGCGACGCGCTCGCGGAACCGAAACGCCGCGTACCCACGAGGCCGTCGCGGAAAATCCGCAAGGCACGGGTCGAGTCGAAGCGTCGTCAGGGTCTTTTGAAAAAAGACCGTGGCAGGGTCAGCGACGACTAGCCCGGATATTGCACCCGAAAACTGCTCAGCCAGTCAAATCCTTAACCGATCTTACGCACCAACCGATGAAATAGTCGGGCTAGAACAGCCCCTCGATGCGGCCGTCCTCGTTCACCCTGATGCCGTCGGCCGCCGGGCGTCGCGGCAGGCCCGGCATCGTCATGACCGCGCCGCAGATGGCGACCACGAACTCCGCGCCCGCGGCGAGCCGAATCTCGCGGATCGGGACGACATGTCCGGTCGGAGCGCCGAGCAGATTCGGGTCGGTCGAGAAACTGTACTGCGTCTTAGCCATGCAGATCGGGTAATGCCCGTAGCCCTGTGATTCGAAAGCCGCGAACTGGTCGCGCACGTTCTTGTCCGCGATGATGTCATCGGCGCCGTAGATCTCACGGGCGATACGCTTTGCCTTGTCCCACAGCGAAACCTCGTCGTTGTACAGGGTGCGAAACTGTGCCGCGCCGCTGTCGCTGAGCGCAACGACCTTCTGTGCCAGGTCGGTCGCACCGGCGCCGCCATCGGCCCAGTGCGTGCAATCGATGGCCTCCACACCGAACTGCCCGCAAAATTCCTTGACGACCGCGGCCTCGGCATCCGTGTCCGAAGAGAAGCGATTGATGCCGACAACGACAGGCACGCCGAAATGCGCCAGGTTACGAACGTGCCGCCCGAGATTTGCACAACCTTTCTTCACCGCGGCGGCGTCTTCGCCGCTCAGCGCGTCTTTAGCGACGCCGCCGTGCATTTTCAGGGCCTTCAGCGTTGCTACCAGGACGACGGCATCGGGATGCAAATTCGCTTTACGGCACTTGATGTCGAAAAATTTCTCGGCCCCGAGATCGGCGCCGAAGCCGGCTTCCGTTACGACGTAATCAGCGAGCTTCAGTGCCGTCGTCGTCGCCATCACGGAATTGCAGCCGTGTGCAATGTTGGCGAACGGGCCGCCGTGCATGAGCGCCGGCGTGTTTTCCATCGTCTGCACGAGGTTCGGCTGCAGGGAGTCGCGCAGCAGCGCCGTCATTGCACCGTGCGCACCGAGTTCGCGCACGGTGACCGGCTCATTGGAGCGCGTGTAGCCCAGCACGATGTTTCCCAGACGATTCTCGAGATCGGCGAGATCCGTTGCAAGACAAAAGATCGCCATGATTTCGGAGGCGACCGTTATGTCGAAACCCGCCTCCCGGACGACACCATTGTGATAGCCGCCAAGCCCTGAGGTTATGCTGCGCAGCGCGCGGTCGTTCATGTCCACGACGCGGCGCCAGGTTACGCGGCGCGGATCGATGTTCAGTTCGTTTTCCCAGTGCATGTGATTGTCGATCAGCGCCGCGAGCAGATTATGCGCCGCGCCGATCGCATGAAAATCGCCCGTGAAGTGCAGATTGATGTCCGTCATCGGTACGACCTGCGCGTAGCCGCCGCCGGCCGCGCCGCCCTTCATGCCGAAGCAGGGCCCGAGGCTCGGCTCGCGCAGACAAATCGCGGCATTCTTGCCGATGCGCGAGAGCCCGTCGCCGAGACCGACCGTCGTCGTCGTCTTGCCTTCGCCGGCGGGAGTCGGCGACACCGCGGTGACGAGAATCAGCTTGCCGTTTTTGTTGCGGCGGTTGGCCGAAATGTAATCCGCACTGATTTTGGCCTTGTCATGGCCATACGGGATCAGGGACTCGCCCGGGATGCCCAGTTTCGCGCCTATTTCCTGTATCGGCAGCAGGTCCGCGGATTGCGCGATCTCGATGTCAGTCTTGACGCTCACGTGTATGTCCCCTTTTATTGTTACCTGCTGCTCAGGCCTGCGCGGGCCGGGCATGGCCCCGGGGCGTCATGCGGCGGCGGTTCGGCTGCGGATTCTAGCGGAAAGCCCGGTCAAGGGGCAGCGACAATTTTGTGGATCGTGCCACCGTAATCGATGACGTACAGCTCGCCGTCCGTGTCCTCTGCAAAGGACGAGATGCTCAAGGTCGTCTCGAGCAATATGTCCGGCGCGACGGTCGGCTGGCTGTCCTCCGGCACCGCAAACAGGCGTCCGGTGACGAAGTCGCCGAACACGTACCATCCGGCGAGCCCGCTTATCGCGGCGCCGCGATAGACGTAGCCGCCCGTGATCGACCGCCCGACGCCATGGTCGTACTCGGCCACGGGGTCCAGCGAGTCCGTCGAGCAGGTACTGCCGGGCGGATAACAATGCGCACCCTCGCGGTCGTTCCAGCCAAAGTTGTTGTCCGCGTAGTCGCCGTCCAGCTCGATACGATCGACCTCTTCCCAGTCGCCCTGCCCGACGTCGCCTACCCAGAGACTGCCGGTCTGCGAGTCGAAACTCATGCGCCACGGGTTGCGCAGCCCCCAGGCGAATATCTCGGGACAGGCATCCCCGCCGAAACCCTGCGTGCACAGGGCGTTACCGGCGAACGGATTGTCGAGTGGAATTTCGTACGGCGAGTTGCCGTCGACGCCGATGCGCAGAATCGCGCCCATCAGCGTGGCCACGTTCTGGCCGTTATCGCCCGGATCTCCGGCGCCGCCTCCGTCGCCGAAGGCGGCATACAGGTTGCCGTCTTCACCGAACGCGAGGTCGCCGCCGTTGTGGTTGCCCTGAGGCTGCAGCACGCTGAGCAGGATCTGCTCGGAATTCGGGTCGAACACGCCGTTTGCGTCCGCAAAAAAGCGCGACACGTTGGATACGAGCTGGTTGCCGGACGAGCCGGTATACGACAGGAACAACTCCGGCGTGGCGGGAAACTGCGGATGAAACGCGATCCCGAGCAGCCCCGACTCGTTGAAGCCGCTGTTGACGCGCATCGCGATATCGATAGCCACCTCGGAGGCGCTCGTGTTCGGATCGTTGTCGAACGCGCGCACGACGCCGCGCTGCTCGACGACGTACCAGCGCGACGCGCCCGGCGCCTGCACCATCGCGACGGGCTGCGAGAACGCGAGGTTCGCAAATACCTGCTGGACGTCGATGTCCGGCGCCGCCGGCGGCGGCGGTGGCGGCGGCGGCGGCGTCAACGTCGTGGAGCCGCCGCTTCCGCCCCCACAACCCGCAATCGAGGCAATCAGCGACAACAGAATGGCCAATGTTGCGGGCCGGCTGGGGTGTGTATACATAGCGGTCTCTCAGATGATTCGAGGATTTGAAAATGGCGGCCCCAGTCCCGGGATGGCCGCGCATAGCGATTATCCGGACCTGTCCGCCGCCGTGTCCATATGGTTTTATGGGGCGACGACAGCGCCGGCTGCGGGCAGCTTGCCTCGGTGCGCGGCACATCGCCCACGGTATGCTCGCCCAGTGCTTCGACAGCGCCATGCGGCTGTCGTTCAATGCGCGGCCGTATACAATGGGCCGCGTTCCGGCGGGGTAGCGCTTTGGCAATCAGTCGCGCAAGTCTTTTCCAGGTCTTCAAATACGCAGTCTATGCGCTGCTGTCGCTGAACGTCTTCATCTTCGGCCGCGAGGAGTACCTCGCCGCGCTGCTGCAGTTTCCCGAGGGCGTCGCCCTGGCGCAAGTGATCGAGGCCTACGCGGCCACGATCGATACCGCTGCGTGGGTCGTACTGCTTCTGATGTTCGAACTCGAGACCTACATCCTCGAAGACCGTCATTTCACGCGCCCCGTGACGCTCGCCCTGCACGGAGTGCGCTTTTTCTGCTACGCATTCATCGTCTACGCGTTTTACGGATACCTCGAAAACGTGTTCTTCGTCTACGAGGTCGCACCGCTGGCCGGCGTCACCGAACTCTGCTCCCTCGTGGCGGGCGACTGGTCTTACGCCGTGGACCTCGACGAATACGTGCGCATCGCCGCGAACAACTGCCTGACGCTGAGCAACGACGCGTCTTTCATGCGCCTCGGGGAACTCCCGGCGATCGTCGACAAAGCGGGGCT
>JBFISV010000073.1:0-9533 GCA_041608415.1 Woeseiaceae bacterium | reverse complement strand
CCACCCGATGCACCTGTTGCGCGACCGGCTGAACCGTTACCGCTATCGTCCGGCCGGACAGTTGCCGGAGCTTGCGACGGGCGCCGGGATCAGCGTTGCGGGACTGGTCATCACGAAGCAGCGTCCCGGCACGGCGAGTGGCGTCACTTTTGTGACGCTCGAGGACGAAACCGGACATATCAATCTGATCGTCTGGAAAGCGATTGCCGAGCGGTATCGCGCCGCGCTCCTGAATGCAAAGCTCATGGGCGCGCGCGGCGAGGTACAAATCGAGGGCAAGGTGATCCACGTGATTGCCAGGCAGCTCGTCGATCACTCGGATATGTTGGGCAGCCTCGTCGTGAAGTCGAGAGACTTCAGGTGAGTGGCAAGAATCGGCCGCGTCGATTGAATCGGATCGTCGCAATGGTCATGCGAGACAATCGTAGCTTACAGGTATGACGCCGAGGCGTCCGCGCGGTGCATGACGACGTCGTCAGTCGTCGTCGAAACTGAAATTGTAGGTGCTGTCGATATCTCTTTCGGCTTCACGCTGCTCGCGCAGCTCTTCGAGCCTTCTGCGAATCTCCCGCTTGCGGCTGAGGTTGTCGTCGTCCGTGGCTTCGAGCTTCTGGACGAGTTCTTCGATGTTCAGCTCGACCGACAGATCGCCGATGTTGTCATCGTCGTCGTCGTCCGTATCGATGACAATCGTATCGTCCACCGAGCTATCGACGTCGACCTCGTCGTCAACGTCGTCCAGGTCCCTTCCGCTACCGAATTTACTCATCATTGCGACACCTCGCATCACGGGCAGCGCCAAAAATATGGCGTCGTCGCCGGCATTTGGGCAGGTATACCCCGAAAAATTGCCGACCGCAAGATACGGATTCGCAGTTTTTTTATTCGGCGCGGATGTTTCCGGAATTGGCGCGAAAGAACGGTCAAGCCTTTGTTCGGCTGACGTTTTTTCGCCAGCGGGCTGGTTGCCGCTATTCCGCCCGGTTGCAAAACCCGTCAGCCGACGCAGGAATCAGCGAGAGCGCGTCGCACGGCTGGAGCATCGGCGTTAACGGATCAGGTTGTTGATCTCGAAGATCGGCAGCAGGATCGCGAGCACGATGGTCAGCACAACGCCACCCATGATGATGATGAGGAGCGGCTGCAGGATGCCCAGCAGGGCGGCGATCAGGCCATCGACCTCGCGTTCCTGCCCGTCGGCCGCGCGCGTCAGCATCTCCTCGAGCCGGCCGCCCGCCTCGCCGCTCGAAATGAGATGAATCATCATTGGCGGGAACAGCTTGCTGGCGTCGAGGGACTTGCTGATCGAGCCGCCCTCACGCACCCGGATGGCGGCGCCCGTCACGGCGTCGCGCATGGGCAGGTTCTCGATGACCTCGGCCGATATTTTCATGGCCTCGAGAATCGGCACGCCGCTGCCGGCCAGGATACTGAACGTGCGCGTGAATCGAGCGGTATTGATGCCGCGCGTCAGGCGGCTGGTTATCGGCAGCGCCAGCAACAGCCGGTGATAGCGCCGCCGCGGACCGTCCCGCTGCAGCAACCACCAGAATCCGTAGGCCACGGCGGATATCGCGATAACCACCAGCAGCCAGTGGTCGCGCAGGAAGTCGCTGGCCGCAATCATCGAGCGCGTGAGGAATGGCAGTTCGGCCGAGGTGTTCTCGAACACGTCGACGATGCGTGGCACGACGGTGGCGAGCATGAAGCCGATGATCGCGACCGACATGACGATCAATGCGATCGGATAAATCATGGCGTTCGTCACGCGTTGCCGCAGCTCGTGGCGCGCTTCGGTGTAGTCGGCAAGTCGCTCGAGGACGATGTCGAGATGTCCGGATTGTTCGCCGGCGGCAATGGTCGCCCTGTAAAGTTCGGGGAACGCCTGTGGGAATTCGGCGAGCCCGTCGGCCAGCGTGTGCCCCTCCATGACCTTGGCGCGCACGCCGAGCAGGATGCTTTTCGTGCGCGGCTGATCGTTCTGCTGCGACACCGCGAGCAGGGCCTCCTCGAGCGGCAGTCCCGATTGCGAAAGCGATGCGAGCTGCCGGGTGACGAGCGCGAGTTCGGCCGGTGATATGCCGCGGCGCAGCGAAAACGTCGTCTGCCGTTTTGCTTCCTTTTTCGCCACCTCGGTGACCGTAACCGGCAGCAGGCTGCGGTCGCGCAGCATTTGCCGGACGTGCTTGGCGGTATCACCTTCAATCAGGCCCTTGGACTCTTTGCCGGCCTTGTCCAGCGCCAGGTATTCGTACGCGCCCATCGATCAGTCTTCGCGCGTGACGCGCAGGACCTCCTCGAGCGTGGTCTCGCCGCCGAGCACGCGCCGGCGTCCGTCGGCGCGGATGCTGGGGCTGTGCCTGCGCGCGTATTTTTCGAGTTCCTGTTCGCTGATGCCGTCATGGATCATCGTGCGCATGCGGTCATCGACGGTGATCAGTTCGTAAATGCCGGTGCGCCCGACGAAGCCGTCGTTGGGTCCGGTTCCGGGCTTGTACAGAGTGGGTGGCCTGGCGGGATCCGTCTCGAGAAGCTGGCACTCGTACTCCGTCGCCGTGTACGGCTGCTTGGTGTCATCGTCGAGAACCCTTACGAGGCGCTGCGCGAGGACCCCGATCAGGCTCGATGACAGCAGGAACGGTTCGACGCCCATGTCGCGCAGGCGCGTGACCGCACCTGCCGCCGTGTTGGTATGCAGCGTCGACAGGACGAGATGGCCGGTGAGGCTCGCCTGAACGGCGATCTCGGCAGTCTCGAGGTCGCGGATTTCGCCGACCATCACGACGTCCGGATCCTGTCGCAGGATGGCCCGCAGTCCGCGCGCGAAGGTCATTTCCACTTTCGTGTTGACCTGGGTCTGGCCGATGCCGTCGATGAAATACTCGATCGGATCCTCGACCGTCATGATATTGCGACTGTTGTCGTTGATGCGTTCGAGCGCCGCGTACAGGGTCGTCGTCTTTCCCGAGCCCGTGGGGCCCGTCACGAGGATGATGCCGTGCGGCTTGTGGATCAGTTCGTCCATTTGCAGGCGTGACGGTTCGTCCATGCCGAGGGAGCCGAGATCGAGCCGTCCCGCCTGCTTGTCGAGCAACCGCAACACGACGCGCTCGCCGTGACCCGACGGCAACGTGGATACGCGTACGTCGACGGCGCGGCCGACAATGCGCAGCGAGATGCGGCCGTCCTGCGGCAGGCGCTTTTCGGCAATATCGAGTTTCGACATTACCTTGATTCTCGACACGACCAGCGGCGCCAGGGCGCGGCGCGTCTGGAGTACCTCGCGCAGCACGCCGTCGACGCGAAAACGCACGCCGAGACGGTTCTCGTACGGTTCTATGTGCACGTCCGACGCATTGTCCTTCACGGCTTCGGTCAGCACGGCGTTGATGAATCGTATGATCGGGGCGTCGTCGTCGCTGTCGAGCAGATCCGAGGGTTCCTGCAGTTCCTGGGCCACCTGGTCGAGGTCTATGTCGTCGTCGAGCCCGTCGACCATTTGCATGGCCTTCTGGCTGCCCTGCTCGTAGGATTCCTGCAGCAGGGCGTCGAATGTCTCGTCGGATACGCGTGACAGCCTGATCGGTACGCCGGCGAATCGCCGCGCCTCGGCGAGGCTGACCGGCGATGCGCCGTGGCGGTAGACGACGTCGGCCGAGTCGGCCTGCGTCTCGCGGATCAGCACGCCATGTCGTTTGGCGAATGAAAACGGCAATACCCTGACCGCCGCCGCGTCGTCCGCGGATTCCGCGCTGTCGAGAACGACGTCAGGCTCGTCCTGGATTATCGTCACGGCCGCCTAATCTCCCTGCTCGGCGGGGGCCGGCGAGTCCGGCAAATGATCCTCCAGCGGTGGCAACACGGGGCGGGAGGTGTTCGGCATCAACGGTACGCCCGATCCCTGATTGCCGAGCTGAATGTTGCGAATGTAGTTGTATTTCTCGTCCGTCTCCAATGCGCTTCTTGCGGCATCGCGCAGGATCTCGGGCCGGATGAACACCAGCAGGTTGGTCTTGACCTTTTCGGTATTCCGGCTGCGAAACAGGTTGCCGAGAATCGGGATACTGCCGAGTACGGGCACCCTCTGATCGCTTTCGCGCAGGGTGTCCTCGATGAGCCCGCCGAGCACGATGATGTTGCCGTCGTCGACGATGACCGTCGTGTCGATGATGCGTTGATTGGTAATGAGGTCGACTGCGCCTCCCGAAGACGAGGCGATGCTGGAAACCTCCTGGGAGATTTTCAGCAGCAGCGAATTGCCCTCGTTGATCTGCGGCGTGATCGTGAGCTTGACGCCGACCGACTCACGCTGGACGGTCGTAAACGGATTGACGGCGCCGCCGGTGCTGCCCGTGTTGGTGAACTGGCCCGAGACGAAGGGCACTTCCTGGCCGATGTTGAGGCTTGCCTCCTCGTTGTCGGTCGTCAGTATCGTCGGCGTCGAGATGATATTGGTGTTCGCATTGCCCTGCAGCGCACGCAGTATTGCCGCGAAGCTGACGCCGTTGTCGGTGATTCGGCCGACGCCGATCGTGATGCCTTCGCCGATCAGTCCCGACGGGTCCGTGGCCGTGCCGCCCGCGCTGGTGGATACGCCCGCCAGTTGCACCACGCCGGGTCCGAACGACGGAAAGTTGGTCACACCGATCGGCGCATCGGAACCGCTGCCCTCGATCGCCCAGGTAACGCCCAGGTCGGCGGATTTGTCTTCGAGAACCTCGACGATAATCGCCTCGACGAGCACCTGCGCGCGTCGAATATCGAGCTTGTCGACGATAGCCATGAGTGACCGCATCGTTTTCGGCGGTGCATTGATGACGATCGCATTGGTCTGGGTATCGGCCCAGACGCTGACGGGATCCAGTGGCTGGGCGGCGGCACCGGCCGCCGCCTGGGTCTGGACATGCTGCTGCAGCTTCGTAGCGAGTTCCTCGGCATTGGCGTAGCGCAGGTAACGCACCTGCGTGTCGCCGCCGTCCTCCAGCGGGGTGTCAAGATGCGCGATCAAGGTCCGCAGCCGCAGCCGGTCGGACTTGTCGCCGCCAAGCAAGACGCTGTTGGTGCGCGCGTCCGCGACCAGGCTGGTGGTCACCGGCGCGCCATCGGCGCGCGGCTGTTGCGTGAGCGCGGTCATGACGCGGACGACTTCCGTGGCCGACGCGTGCTGCAAAGGTATGACTTCGATTTCCTCGTCGCCGGCCTGATCGATACGCTGGATAATGTTGATGATGCGGGCGACGTTTCCGGCGCGATCGGAAATGATCAGCATGTTGGAACCGGGATGCGCAACGAGATGGCCGTATTGCGGCACGAGTGGACGCAATATCGGCACGAGCTGCGTGGCGCCGATGTTTCTCACCTGAATCACTTGCGTGATGATGTCGTCCAGGCCCTCCGCGCCGCGGGTCCCGAGGGGGCCGGAGTACTGCCTGGCCGTGGCGTTCGGAATTATCTTGGTGACGTCGCCTTGCGTCACGGCAGCCAGTTGATGCACGTCCAGTATCGACAGGAATGCTTCATAGAACACCTCGGGTGACATCGGTGTCGACGACAGCATCGTCACCTTGGCGCCCGAGACCCGGGGATCGATAATGAAAGTCCGATCGGTAATCTCCGCAACGGCCTCGACGATCTGGCGTATGTCCGCTTCCTTGTAATTCGGAGTGATCGTCGCTCGATTCGCCTGTGCACCGCGCTGCTGCGCGACGACGTCGTGCGCGCTGCCGAGCGAGAGGCACAGGGCGATCAGAATTCCCGCGAACAGGCGACAGCCGCTAAGTTGAGTTTGCTTCATTGATTTTTGTCTTCACCAAGATCCAGTTGTTCCGTTTTCAGCAGCAGCGTCTGCGGCGAGCCGTTGCGCTCGACCGTAACAGATACCTGGTTCGACGTGCCCAGCGACTGAAAGATCTGCATGGCCTGCGTCGGGTCGGTCAGCGACTGGCCGTCGATTTCCCGGATCAGATCGCCGGGCCGCAGGCCGAGAGAGGAAAACTGCTTCCGGTCGCGGCCCGGATACACACGATAGCCTTGCTGCTGCCCATTGACGAAATACGGCGTCGGCCGAATCACGTCCGCGAGTCGTGAGACGTTTTTCGCGACAACCGACTGGATCGATTGGGTATTGGACGTGCGCCTGACGGGACTCCTGCGGCGCACCTGCGTGGTATTGGCCGAGAATTCGCGCGGCAGCGAAAGGGTCGTGAGAGCGCCGCGTTCGTCCAAAACCACGCGATCTGGGTATACGGCATGCAGGGATGCACCCGAGGCGACCGGATCGCCAATCACGTAGACCTTTTCATCCTTGCCGCCGCTCGCGATGATCGCGATCGAAAACTCCGGCAGTTCGGATGCGATGGTGCCGCGCAGCGTCAGATTGCTGAGATTCGTTTCCTCGAGGTTTTCGAGATCCGACTCGACCGGCACGGGCTCGTCGGCGACGTCGGCTTTGCCGAAGATCGACGCCGCCGCAATCGATTCCACGTCGACCGCTCCGGCGGCGCTCTGACGCGCGCCGCTCGGCGTCGGCGGCGGTATGACGGCGTCGCCGGCGGACGGCGCCGGCACCAGCGCCCAGACGATTTTCGCGAGCTGCCAGCCGATCATGACAACGATGATCAGGCTGATCCACGCCGGCAGCAGGCCGTTTATGGCCGTGACCGTGCGGACACGGTCGCCACTGATTAGATCCGACCACTTCGGGCTCGTCGACATGCTGTTTCCGGGTTACTGACTGTGTCTAAACGCAGCGCAATGATGATATGGGTTGACCGTCGTTTCAAACTTTAGTTTGGGCGAAAAAAAATCCATACTTATTAAAGACATACATATCATATCGATGGCTTTATGTCGCACAGGTTCGTGCGCATCGGTCGAATTTCTGCGAAACGGTGCCGCGATTGGAGACAGAGGCGTATATATAATAACCTGCATTTCGTTGCACCGTGTTGAATATGCGGGATTCGGAACCAATTAAAGGCGCATGAGTGAACGACGAAAACAACCGGATCGGCGGACGAATATCGATCTCGAGGTGGCGGAGGCGCGCCCGGAGCTCATGGAGCCGCCGTTGTACCGGGTCGTGCTGTTGAATGACGATTACACGCCCATGGACTTCGTAGTCAATATACTGGAATCCATATTCGGGATGGAACGTACGCGCGCGACGCAGGTCATGTTGGAGGTGCACACCAAGGGCAAGGGCGTATGCGGCGTCTATAATTTCGAGATTGCCGAGACCAAGGTCGCACAGGTAATGGGCATCGCCAAGCAGCACCAGCACCCGCTGCTCTGTACAATGGAAGAGTCCTGACAGGAGCAAGAAACCGCAGATGTTAAGCAGCGAACTCGAATTTTGCCTGAATGAGGCGTTTCAGCGGGCCCGGGATCAACGGCATGAATTCATGACCGTCGAGCACCTGTTGCTGGCACTGCTCGACATACCCAAAGTCCATGAGATCCTCAAGGCATGCGACGGTAATATTCCCGAGTTGCGTCGCCAGTTGACCGATTTCATCGACGAACAGACGCCGCTGCTGCCGCATGACGACGAGAACGACGTGCAGCCGACGCTCGGTTTCCAGCGAGTGCTGCAGCGCGCCGTGTTCCATGTGCAGTCGAGCGGCAAAAAGGAGGTCACCGGCAGCAACGTGCTGGTCGCCATTTTCAGCGAGAAGCAGTCGCAGGCGGTGTATTTTCTCGGGCTGCAGGACATCACCCGGCTCGATGTCGTGAACTACATTTCGCACGGCATGCCGCAGGTGCCCGGCGAAGGCACCCAGGGCGATCAGGACAGTTCTGTCGAGACGGAGGGCGAGCCCGAGGCGACGCCGCTCGAGCGCTACGCCACCAACCTCAATCAAATGGCGATCGACGGAAAAATCGATCCGCTGATCGGCCGCGAGATCGAGATCGAGCGCACGGTGCAGATTCTGTGCCGCCGCCGCAAGAACAATCCGCTGTATGTCGGCGATGCCGGCGTCGGCAAGACGGCGCTGGCGGAAGGGCTCGCACGCATGGTGGTCGAAGAGCGGGTGCCGGAAGTCCTCGCCGACGCGACCATTTACGCACTGGATATGGGCTCACTGATCGCGGGGACCAAGTACCGCGGCGATTTCGAGAAACGGCTCAAGGGCGTCATCAACGAGATTCAGGAAGATCCGGGCGCGGTGCTGTTCATCGACGAAATCCACACCGTGATCGGCGCCGGCGCCGCGTCGGGCGGTGTAATGGATGCGAGCAACCTCATCAAGCCGGTGCTGGCCAACGGCGAAATTCGCTGCATTGGCTCGACGACGTACGAGGAATACCGGGGACTTTTCGAAAAGGATCATGCGCTCGCACGCCGCTTTCAGAAAATCGACGTGCCGGAGCCGACGCTCGAGGAGACGATCGCGATTCTGCATGGACTGAAGTCGCGCTTCGAAGAACACCATGGCGTTCAATACGAAACGGGCGCGCTCGAGTCTGCGGCGGAACTGTCGGCGCGACACATCAACGATCGTCGCTTGCCGGACAAGGCGATCGACGTGATCGACGAGGCGGGCGCCAATCTGCGCCTGCAGCCCGCGGCCGAACGCGGCAACCGCGTGTCCGTCGAGATGATCGAGATGATCGTCGCGAAAATGGCACGCATTCCGGCGAAGAGCGTGTCGACGTCCGATCGCCGCACCCTGAAGACGCTCGAGCGCGATCTCAAACTCGTGATCTTCGGCCAGGACGAGGCCATTGCGGCGCTGGCATCCTCAATCAAGATGTCTCGCTCGGGGTTGCGGGAGGACGACAAGCCGATCGGCATGTTCCTGTTCGCCGGGCCGACGGGCGTCGGCAAGACCGAAGTCACGCGCCAGCTCGCCATGTCGATGGGTGTCGAGCTGATCCGTTTCGACATGTCGGAATACATGGAACGCCACACCGTATCGCGCCTGATCGGCGCGCCGCCGGGGTACGTCGGCTTCGATCAGGGTGGACTGCTGACCGAAGCGGTTACCAAAAACCCGCACGCGGTGGTACTACTCGACGAAATCGAAAAAGCACATCCCGAGGTCTTCAATCTGCTGCTGCAGGTCATGGACCACGGGACGCTCACCGACAACAATGGCCGCAAGGCGGATTTTCGCAACGTTATCCTGGTAATGACGACGAACGCGGGCGCGCAGGAAATGAGTCGCGCGTCGATCGGATTTACGAAACAGGACCATTCCAGCGACGGCATGACGGTCATCACGAAAACCTTTGCGCCGGAATTCCGCAATCGCCTCGATGCGATCATTCAATTCTCGTCGCTGGATCCGGAGTCGGTGAAGCGAGTGGTTGACAAACTGATCGTCGAGTTGGAGGCCAAGCTGGGCAACAACAATGTGACGCTGGAACTCGACGACGCGGCACGCGAGTGGATCGCCGAGCGCGGCTACGATCCGAAGATGGGCGCGCGACCCATGGCCCGCGTCATTCAGGAACACATCAAGCGGCCGCTGGCCGAGGAATTGTTGTTCGGCAAGCTGGAGAAGGGCGGCCACGTGCAGATCAGCGTG
>JBFISV010000072.1:0-9624 GCA_041608415.1 Woeseiaceae bacterium | reverse complement strand
GAAACCGCCGCCCGCGGAGACGGGCGAGATCATTTCGCCGGGCTGCGCGTTCTTCGTGACCACCATGCCGGCGAACGGCGCGCGAATCGTCATATTCGACAGCGCGTCACGCGCGAGTGCCACATTGCCGCGGGCGACGGCGACGTTTTCGCGCCCGGTTTCGAGTCGCGCAGCGAGTTCGTCGTAGAGGGCTTCCGCGGCATCGAGACTCGCCCTGCTCGCGAGGCCCTTGCCCGTGAGATCTCGCTGCCGCTCGCGGTCGAGCCGGGCATTCCTGAGTTGCGCCTCGACCTCCGCCAGCGCGGCGCGCGCCGAGTCCACCTGCGCAATGGCGAGCGCCAGTTGAGCCTGCTCGGTCGTGTCGTCGAGCGTCGCGACGATCTGGTCCTGCTCGACGCGCATGCCTTCCTCGACCAGAACTTCGCGGACCTTGCCCGTGACCTTCGACGACACCGTCGCCTGGCGGCGCGCAACCACGTAGCCGCTGGCGTCGAGCACGCTGCTCGCGGCCGCTTCGCTCGCGGGTTTTCGCGCGACATCCGTTTCCACGAGCACCGCGCTGCCGCCCGAGCCCGCGAGGAACCACCACAGCGCGGCGCACACGATCACGAGGCCGATAAGCGCGGGCCACAGCCAGTTTCGGTCGGTGGCGGGCGTGTCGGTACGGTCAATCTTGAGCTGGCTGATGCGTTCGGAAGGGTTGACCATTATTGTGGTTGTAGTTATCGGTCGGCGCCGCGAGGCCGGCTATCGTAGCAAAAAAAGCCCCGCAATCCGACGATCGCGGGGCGTTGCGGCTGCCACCGTTACGTTGCTATGCCATCGACGAGGCGTGCAACCCGACGGCAGCCTGGGCTTGCCGTGTGACGAACGCGTTACGGCTCGAGCAGGTAAATGCCGATCTTGCTTGCCGAGAATACGTTCGTCTCGACATTGTACTTTCCTCGCGCATGCATCGAGCGCGCGGTGGTCGCGCCGTCGAGGCTCGTCGTAAGATCGGCGACGAAGTCGTCGAAATTCGCATACTCCCGCAGGCTGTCCCGTGACCTGATGTAGAACAGGGTGCGGCCATCGCTGCGCGGCGCGATCAGGGTGTCCGAATCGAGCGTCGTGAGGTCGATCAGTACGGGACCCTGTTTGACGTAGTGGCGCACGCCGATGTCGGGATTGCGGTTGTCGAGCAGCAGGCCCTCGCTGCCCGTGCTGAGGAAGGGCGCAACCGTGCCGCTCACACCCCAGCCGACACCCAGCGCGCTGCGGACGTCGGTGTAGTCAACGAGCGTGCGGCCGTTGAAGTCGGGCGGCGCCCAGCCGAACGCGGTCGGGAAACCGAAGGCCACGATCGGCTTGCCTTCGGCAAAGTCGGCCAGCGCGAGGTTCCCGGTCGCGATTTCGTAATTGTCGGGATCGGCGTCTTCGCCATCGGGCCGGCCCGTGCCGGCGAAGTCGAAGATCCCGACCCGGCGGCGATCGATCGAATGCAGCGTAATGTCCGTCTGTCCCGGAATGACCGTGTTCACGATGCCGGACAAATGCGTCAGGTGCATGCGTACGGCACCCTCGGTCGCATCGAACAGAATCTGCGGCGCCGCGGCATCCGACGTCGCTGCGCCGGCCTGGCTGCCGCGAATCGTGACTCTCTGGCCGATCGAGATGGCGTCGATGCCGAGGTCCGATGTGCGGTCGCCATCCCTGAACACCTTGGTGTTCGGTCCGATCTCGACGACGACGTCGTCGTGGAAATGGGCGCGGCGGTCGGACGGAATGATCGTTGCGCCACGGACGGTCAGGAAGTTGTCGCGGCGGGCAATCACGTTCCCGACGACAGCGTCCCTGTCGATACCGGGTACGCTCGATCCCGCGAGCACGATGTCGGCGGTGAATTCGCGCTCCGCGACGTTCAGGGTGCCGCCCGCAACCGTCGGCGTGCCGGCACCTGCCGCGGCAAGCGCGTGCAGTCCCTCGGCGCCGATGAAACTCTCACCGTCGACTTCGAACTCCGTGTCGTCCGTCGTTTTCACGGTGACCTTGCCGAAGTCGCCGTCACGGTCGTGGAACGGTCGAATCGCAACGACGTAATTACTCGCATCCTCGTTGACCTCGACGAGCGGACCGCGAATCCGGATCGTTTTTTCGTCGACGGGCGAGACTTCCGCGAGGATGAATTGCTCCGAGGCTGCCGTCGCCGGCGTCGGGGCGATATCCACGAGGTGCGAAGCGCCGAGATCGAAATCGAGTTGCAGCAGAGACGGCCGGCCGCGGGATACGACGAGCCGATCGCGCTCGGGCAAGGTGATTTTCAGCTCGGTCCGTGTCAGTGCTTTGCCGTCGAGGTCGGTTACGATTGCCTCTTTGGCAGCGCCATCGGCTTCGACGAATATTTCGGCGTCGCTGTAATCGAGCGTTATCGTGCCTGACACGTATGTCGCAGGCGGCACCGTGGCGGCCGTCAGGAGTTCGGTAAGGTCGACGTAGTCGGTGAAATTGATACGTGCGCCGCGCGGCAGGGTTTCGACGACGCGGCCGTCGGCGGTCTCGAGCGTCAGCTGCGCCACCGTGGTCGTATAGTTCACGAAGTCGCCGTCGGCATCGGTCAGACCGACGTAGACGGTGCCGCACTCGTCGAACGTGGCGGCGTCGTCGGGGTTGCAGCCCGCGGCAGGCGCGGGATCGACGACGGCAGTGGCGCCGCCGCCGCAGGCGGCCAGCAGCAGCGCCGCGGCGATCAGCCAGCTGCGGCCGGCCCATTTATTCACGCCGGCGGCTCCGTGCAGGCAAGAGGTAGCGAAGTTCATTGGTCTCTCCTTTTACGCGTGTTGACAGGTCTTACTGCCAATAACGCCGAACGGGCCCGGCGGTTGACGCGGGTGCCGTGCGACCCGTCGTGCGGGGCACATAAAGCGCAAAATTACAGGAACTTAGCTTGTAATCTTCTGGTTTAATGTCAAAATGCGAATCCCATGAAGTCGTCTTCCGACAGCAATTTCAAGGGCGGCACCCGGCCGCGTCGGCCGCGCGCCGGAACGCGCACCCGCGGCACGGTGGATGCCCTGCAGACCAAGATTGCGATCGACCTGCAGAATCTCGACGCCGCGAGCCGCGACGCGCAGCTCAATACCGTCATTGCCGAAATCCCCGAAGCCGCAGGCTGCGATGCGGCATTCCTGTGCCTGATCGACGACAAGGGGCGAATGTTCGAGAAGGTTTTCACGGCGCTCGGCGGGTTTGCGCAGTGCAGTCCGCACGTCCTCATGGGCGAGCCGCTGTCTCGCTGGCCGTGGCTCGTCGAACGACTCGGCCACCTCAAGATCATCGAGATCGACGACACGCGGAATGCGCCGGGCACCGCGGCCGCCGAGTTCGACCGTCTGTCGGAACTCAAGATCGGTTCGTTGCTGCTCATCGGCTTCTCGGTCGGCGGCGAAATCGCGGGATTCATGGCGTTCGCGAACGAACAGCCCGTCGATTGCTGGGACGCGAGCCTCAATCTGCTGATCAAGTTGTTCGGCGCGTCGCTGGCGTCGGGCCTGGAGCATCTCTACGACGGCAGCGTACTCGCCGAACTGCGCGAACGGCACGAGCTCGTGTCGCAAACGGCGAATGACGGCATCTGGGATTTCGACGGCATTAGCAAACATATCGAGCTGTCGCCGCGCTGGAAGCGCATGCTCGGCTACCGCGACGACGACGAAGACGTGATACTGAACTGGTATCAGCTCGTGCATCCGAACGACATGGCGCGCGTGCAGGCGTGCATGCGCGAGCACCTCGAAGGCAAGACACCGTTTTTTGAATCAGTGCACCGGATGAGGCATCAGAACGGTGACTGGCGCTGGATGTCGAGCCGCGCCAAGGCCGTGCAGGACGACAAGGGCCGCTTGCTCAGGCTGCTGGGTGTGGAATCCGACATTACCGAGCGCAAGCTGTATGAAGAGGCGCTGTTCCGGCAGAAGGAGAGTGCGCAGATCACACTGCAGTCGATCGGCGACGGCGTCATCACGACGGACGCCGAGTGCAAAGTCGAATACGTCAATCCGGTGGCCGAGGAACTCACGGGCTGGAACGTCGACGATGCCAGCGGACGCGCGATCGACGAAATCTTTCGTGCGTTTCACGAAGAGACCTGCGAGCCGCTCGAAAACCCGCTCGGCGTGTCGATTCGGCGCGATCGCGCGATAAAGACAGTTCGACCGACCTTGTTGATTCGTCGCGACGGCAACGAGCTGTACATCGAAAGCACGGCATCCCCGATTCGCGACGGCACTGGCAACGTTACTGGCGGCGTGCTCGTATTTCACGACGTCAGCGAGTCCCGTGAACTGAATCGCCGCCTCAGTTATCACGCGAGTCACGATATCCTGACCGGGCTCGTCAATCGACGCGAATTCGAAAACCGCCTCGAGCGCGCGCTCAAGAGCGCCCGCGCCCGCGAGACTTCGTATGCGCTGCTGTATCTCGATCTCGACCAGTTCAAGATCGTCAACGACTCGTGCGGCCACAGCGCGGGCGACGCATTGCTCGGGCAACTCGGTGCTTTGTTGAAGTCGAAAATTCGCTGGCGCGATACGCTCGCGCGCCTCGGCGGCGACGAGTTCGGCGTGTTGCTCGAAAGCTGCAGCTTCGACGAGGCGATGCAGACCGCCGAGGCGCTGCGGGTCGCCGTCGGTGAATACAAATTCACCTGGGACGATCGCACCTTCCGCCTCGGCGTCAGCATCGGCGTCGTGCCGATCACCGCCGAAAATCAGGATGTCGCGGGCCTTCTGAGCGCCGCCGACAGCGCCTGCGGCGCCGCCAAGGAAGCCGGGCGCAACCGTATCCACAGCTTCCAGGAAAACGACATCGACCTCATGCGACGGCGTCGCGAGATGCAGTGGGCCGCGCGCATCAACAACGCACTCGAGGAAAATCGCTTCGAGCTCTTCCGGCAGACGATCGAGCCGCTGCAGACGGATGAACACGGCGCCCACTACGAAATACTTCTGCGGATGCGCGACGAAAGCGGCGGGATCATCTCGCCCGGCTTGTTCATCGAAGCGGCAGAGCGCTACAGCATCACGCCCAGTATCGACCGTTGGGTCATCCGCAGCGCATTCCGCTGGCTGGTCTCCGAGGCCGACGAGCGCGAGCGGCTATCGTTGTGTTCGATCAACCTGTCCGGGCAGTCGCTCGGCGACGAGAAATTCCTGCCATTCGTCGTCGATCAGTTCCGGATGAGCGGCCTCGACGCGACGAAAATCTGCTTCGAGATTACCGAGACTGCCGCCATTGCCAGTTATTCACAGGCGAATCGCTTCATCAACGCACTGAAGGAACTGGGCTGCAAGTTCGCGCTGGACGACTTCGGCACGGGCCTGTCGTCGTTCGGCTACCTCAAGCATTTCCCGGTGGATTTCCTCAAGATCGACGGCAGCTTCGTCAAGGAGATCCTGCACGATCCGATCGATCGCGAGATGGTGCGCTCGATCAACGAGATCGGCCACCTGACCGGCAAGCGGACGATTGCCGAGTTTGCGGAAAACGAGGAAATCATCACGATGCTGCGGGGCATGGGCGTCGATTATGCGCAGGGTTACGGCGTCGCGGAGCCGAAACGCGTGACGAGAGCCGTGGCCTGAACGCCGGTTTCGCAGAGCCAGGTTGCGCCGGGGCCTCCCGATAGCGCCTCGCCGGTCGGCACGGCCGCGCCGGTTATTGCCAGCGCGCCGACGAATACGGCATCGAGCCGCCCGACGTGTTGCGGCGCCCGCCGTGCGGCAGGCTTTCGGCCTGCAACGCCCGGGCGATGCGCTCGACGACCAGTCCCATGTCCAGGCGGCCGTCCCGGTTGGTCTGCACGGCGATCGTGGTTCCTGTCCGTGAGAAGTGCACGACGCGCGTGCGATAGCCCGGCCACATGCCGCCGTGACCGAACGACGCCCCGTCATCGTATACGAACAATCCGAAGCCATAGTGGAAGCGGGGCGTCTCGGGATCCTGCCAGCCGCCCTCCAGCATCAGCTCGAAGGACTCGGGCGTTACGATACGGCCCTCGGCGAGCGCCGCGAGAAACTCGACGAGCATCGTCGGATTCGTGACGAGACCCCCGCCCGTCCACTCGGAGCGGGGATCGAATTTCATCCGGCCGTCGTTTCTGAGATTGCGCCCGCCGCCCATATAACCCGGTGCGATGCCGGGGAGGGCCGACTGCCGGGCCGGGCGCACCTGCTCGAGGCGCAGCGGGTCGATGATGCGCTCCTCGAGCAGCTCGTAATAGTCGCGGCCCGACGCGGCTTCGATCAGGCGCCCGAGAACCAGGTAGCCGGCGTCGGTGTAGCGAAAACCCTCGCCCGCGGGAAACAGCGGTTTCTTGTCGAGCACCAGGGCGATGAGTTCCTCGGGCTCGTAGTAGGCGCTGCCGTGGCGCAGCACGCGCCCGACCATCGAGAGCGTGAATCGCAGCGTGCCCGGATAGTCCCGTATGCCGGCGCTGTGCGAGAGGAGGTCGCGAACACGTATCGCGTCCGCGTTCGGCAGCCTGCCGTACCAGGGCGTATCCCCGAGCCATTTCGACGCCGCATCGTCGAGTGACAGCGTGCCGTCCTCGACGAGCAGCATCGTGAGCGCGGCGACGAACGTCTTACCGGTGCTGCCGCCCGGCATGCCGATCGTGTCGTCGAGCGCAATGTTCGCCTCGCGGTCCGCGAGCCCGACAGCGGCGCGCACGATATGTCCGTCCGCGGAACGGACTGCCGCGCGCAGACCGGGCATCTCCATCTCCGCACGCGTGACTTCGAGCAATGCGCTGAGTTCGTCCGGCTCGATGCCGAAAGCGCCCGGGCACACTGCAGTTGCGACGATCAGCAGCCATTTTTTCATGTGATGCCGGGCCCTCGACCGAATGCGCAAAACGGCGTCGGCGACGCTCGGCCTCCATGATATCAGGCCGAAAGCGAGGCGTTCACAGGCGAGGCCGGAGAACGCCGGCGCGATAGCCGGACGCCGGTTCGCACAGGAATCGGCAGGGAAACAGGACGACCGTCCCCGAAAACGCCGTCTTGAATCTGCGTGCAGTAACTACCTCAATCGACGCGGAACAGCATCGACAGGTCCACCGCGGCGATGTGCTTGGTCAGCGCGCCGGTCGAGATGAAGTCGACTCCCGTACCGGCAATTTCGCGAATCGACTCCAGCGTGATGTTGCCGGACGCTTCGAGTTCCGCGGACCGGTTGCCGTAGTCTTGGTTCGCGCGCACGGCCTCGCGCAGCTGCTCGAGCGAAAAATTATCGAGCAGGATGCGCCGCGCTCCCGCAGCGAGCGCTTCGCGGAGCTCGTCGAGCGACTCGACTTCGATTTCGATCGTGACGTCTTTGGCGCTCTGCCGGGCTGCGGCCAGCGCTGCGCCAATACCCCCCGCGCTGCGGACATGGTTCTCCTTGATCAGGATGGCATCGAACAGGCCGACCCGGTGATTGTGGCCCCCGCCCACGCGGACGGCATATTTCTGCGCCTGCCGTAAGCCGGGAATGGTCTTGCGCGTGTCGAGGAGCCGTGCATGCATGCCCTCGATCGCCGCAACGTAGGCACGCGTCTGCGTCGCCGTGGCCGACAGCGTCTGCAGGAAATTGAGCGCCGTGCGCTCGCCGCTCAGGAGGGCGCGCGACTTGCCGACGAGTTTGCAGATGACGTCGTCGGCGTCCGCGACCTCGCCGTCGGCGACGTACCAGTCGATCACGGCTTCCGGGTCGAGGCGTCGAAACACCTCGTCGACCCAGGGCTGTCCGGCGAGAATCAGTGTCTGCCGCGCGATGATGCTCGCGCCGGCGACGTCGTCGGGATCGATGAGCTGCGCGGTCAGGTCGCCGCTGCCGAGATCCTCGGCAAGCGCGTCGCTGACGTTGCGGCCAATCGCGGCTTCGAGATCCGCGCCCGTTACGTTCTTCTGCAGACTCATCGCGCTACGAAAAGACCCGGCGCGGGCGCCGGGTCCGTGCGACAGGACACGCGCAGTCGGCTACAGGAAATAGCCGTGATGTGCGCCGATCATGCTCATGAGCATCGGAATCGAGAGCAGCGTATTGGTGCGCGAGGCAAGAAACGCGGTCCGCTTGGCTTTGGCGATTTCATCGGCACCGGCCTCGACGATGCCGAGCACCTTCTTCTGGTTCGGCCAGATGAGCACCCAGACGTTGAATAGCATGATCGTGCCGAACCACGCGCCGATACCGATCGTAAGCCCGTAAACATTGACCGGGCTCGATGTCATGCCGAGCGTGAACGCGTCGTCGAACTGGCCGAGGTGCAGCAGGTAGGCGGCGCCGCTGAGCCAGGTCAGCAAGGCGCCCCACCGGAACCACCACAAGGCTCGCGGTGCGACGTATTTCGTGATTCCGGCGCCCCCCGGGCCACCCGAGTCGCCGGCCGCGTCGGCCAGCGCCGGCACCTGCACGAAATTGAAATAATAGAGCAGCCCGATCCAGGTCACGCCTGCAAGTACGTGTATCCAGATAATGAGTCCTGCGGTATTGAATGCGACTCCCATTGTCGCGAGCGCAATGATTAGAGCCAGAACGAAACCGCCGATAATCGTTCCCTGAACGGTGTTCAGTGGGTTCATGATTCGCTTCTCCCGGAGTGACGTCTTGTTATTTTGATTTCTGGTGAGTTCCAGACCGAAAATTGCCTGTGCGCCCGGCAGCGCAGGCGGTATTATATACGATATGACGGGCATGCAGGGCAGGGCGGTAAACGTGGCGGCAGAACGCAGGCCTTATCCCGACTCGCCGTGCATCTCGGTGTGCGCGCTGGACGATGTCGACCGCTGTGTCGGCTGCGGCCGGACCCTCGAACAAATTGCGCGCTGGGGCCTCATGAGCGCGCAGCAGCAGTGGGCAATTATCGATGAACTCGCGTCGCGCGGCTCACGGTAGGCGGGCGGCACTCGTGCGCTGCTCGCTGCTCGCGGCCATCGTATCGATTCTCCCGGGGTGCACGGCGATGATGGTCGGAGGCGCGAATACTGGCGGTTACGAGCCGCCACAAGACGAGTGCGCGGGTGAGCGCGGGGCGGACGGCCGCTGCAAAGCCGACCAGCTACTTGATTAATCCGGCACGGACCCCAGGTCCGGGAACCGGCTCAGACAGGCAGGTATGAACGTGGACATAAATTCGAGAATCGAAGAGCAGCTCAAATCGCACGACGTGCTTCTGTACATGAAAGGCACGCCCGACTTCCCGCAATGCGGATTCTCCGGGCAGACGGTCGCGGCGCTGAATGCGATTGGCAAGCCCTTTGCCTTCGTGAACATATTCGAGGATCCGGACATTCGCGAGGGCCTCAAGGCCTATTCGAATTGGCCGACGTTTCCGCAACTGTACGTGAACGGCGAACTCATCGGCGGTTGCGACATCGTCATCGAGATGTACCATTCCGGCGAACTCAAGAAGTTGCTCGACGAGGCGACGGTATCCGCCGACGCCAACGCCGACGCCTGATCCACGACCTTCTGAAAAATACGCGGGCCCGGGGTCTGCGCCGTAAAAGTTTATCCTGCCGCGCAGACCCCTAAGAAAGAGACGCCTCGAACACCGGCCGAAAGCGATTGACGATCGCACAGAAGATCTCGGCGGTGATCTCGGCGTCG
>JBFISV010000071.1:0-10005 GCA_041608415.1 Woeseiaceae bacterium | reverse complement strand
TCTCCTCTTGTTATTACCAGACAAACCTTCTCTCGATTCACTCATAGCACGGTCCACCGCACACCCATATAAGGAATTGTCACAGCGCCCTTTCGCTCGGTCGCAAAAAGTGAATGGGCGCTCGCACCCAGGCGTATACCGTCCCGTGCGAAAGGCTCGACAGGTGTTTGCGGGTATTTCTCGTTTGAAGCCAACTGACCGGGATCGATTATTGTCACGACTGATCCCCGTGAGAATCGCATCCTGTATTGACTTGTAATCAGGAATTGGCCTTCAATTTCTGACACGAAATTAAGGACTAATTTTCAGGTATAAGTTTGGTTCGCTCCACGCAACTCCGAATGTGGTTGAACCTGTCGCGATTGACAAGTCCGCAAGCTGCGTGAATGTCTTTGGGAGATCTCTACTTAATGCTTCAAGGCTTGGCTGTGCTCCGCGAAGTGGCGGGCCCGTTCGGGATCATCCAGGGCCGCGTACAGCAACGACAGTTCGTCGTGGATGTAGTGCCGTTGCGCGTTCGCCGCGTAGGCCTCGTCGGCGAGCCGCTGCTGAATCTCTAGCGACTGATCGAGCTCCCCTAACAGGCGCAGCGTACGCGCCACGTGCCAGGTCGCATCCCGCACGACGGCGGGCGATGCACTTTCACGCTCGCGAAGTGCCAGCGCGCGCTGGAATTGCTCCAATGCCTCCGGGTACCGTGCCAAGTCGAAGTACGCTTCGCCCAGGTTGCTCCGGATGGAGGCTTCCCAGCGTTTGGCTGCAGGCTGGTCCGATTCGAGGACCACGTCGAGCGCCTTACGCGTCCATGACAATGCCTGGGCCGGGTCGGTGTCCACGAAAGGAAACATATGCAGAGCATCGACGGTCAGGTCGTCGAGGCCGGCGTCCGTGGTAATCGCGAGAGCTTTCCTGTATGCATCACGCGCCAATTCACGTGTCTCGTTCGTCTGACTGGCGGCCGGATGCTGGTGCGAAGCGTAGCTGCGCCCGAGTTCCAGCCAGTAGCGAGCCTGCGCCTCCGGACCGGCTGCGGGAACATCGGATTCAACGTCCTGGAGGATCTGACGCGCCTGGTCGAAATCCTTGCGAAACGTATAGGTGCGAGCGATCTGCGTGTGGATGATCAGGGCATCGTCACCACGAGCGGTTTCGAGCGCCTTCAGCATTCGAGCCTCGCTCGCCGCCGGATCGCCGCGCTGCCACAAATCCTGCACATCGATGGCGTGCGCGGGTGCATTGAGCAACACCAATGTCGCTACGGTTGCGAGTCGATAGGCCATGCGTGACCTCCTTCGAACACCTGCACCAAGTATACTCCGACGATCGGGGCCGCCGTCGGCCTGGCAGATCATTGATTCGAGTATTACGCCGGGAGCCTCGGCCGCTGATGCGCCGGTCGGCGGTTGCCCGCCCTGCCCCGCCCATCGACGCGCCACATCCGGCCCAGTCCTGATTTAATGCGGCGCTACGTCCGTGGAAAACTTCCTGCTCCATCGGGTTAGAATTGCCTGATGCCCGCAGAAGACAAACCATCGTTGCTCGATGAACTCAGGCGCCGCAACGTCATCCGCGTTGCGATCGCCTACGTCCTGGTCGCCTGGGTCCTGTTGCAGATCGCGGACGTGCTGTTTCCCGCGCTTGGGCTGCCGGAATGGACGATCCGCCTCGTAACCGGCCTGCTCATCCTGGGATTCCCGCTGGCGCTGTTTTTCGCGTGGGCGTTCGAGCTGACGCCCGAGGGACTAAAGCGCGACAGGGATGTCATTCGCGACACCGCCGCCGCCGGCGCAGCGGCACGACGACTGAATATCGCGACGATTGCCGTCGCCGTTGTTGCGGTGGGGCTGTTCGCCCTGGATCGGCTCATCTGGCAAGCGGGCAGCCCGACCGAGGTTTCCCAGCCGGCGGCGAGCGCGCCGGCATCAGACTCGAAATCGATAGCGGTGCTGCCCTTCGTCAACATGAGCCCCGATGAAGAGCAGGAGTACTTCTCTGACGGTTTGACCGAGGAGCTGCTCAACGCGCTCTCCCGCGGCAAGGAGATGCGCGTCATCGGCCGTACGTCGTCGTTCCAGTTCAAGGGCAAGAACGAGGACCTGCGCGAGATCGGACGCAAGTTGAACGCGTCACATATCCTCGAAGGAAGCGTCAGGCGGGCCGGAGTCAACGTGAGAATTTCAGCACAGCTCATCGACGCGGGCAGCGGCACCAACCTGTGGTCTCGCACGTTCAACCGCACACTCGACGACATCTTCGCCGTTCAGGAGGAGATCGCGAACGCGGTCGCAAACTCGTTGCAGGTGCAGTTGTTCGGCGCGTCGAAATCCCCAGTGTCGCCACGCAACGCGGAGGCCTACGACCTGTATCTCAAAGGACTCAGCGCCCGGCGTCGTCCCGAGCCCGAAAACCTGCAGAAGGCGCGAGAGCACTTCGAGCGCTCCGTCGAGCTGGACCCGGAATTCGCCCTGTCATGGCAGCAGCTGGCGGTATCCTATGGCGCCATGACGGTCGCGGGAATCCTGCCAACGGACGAAGGAAAACGACTTGCCAAGGATGCCGTGAATCGCGCTTTGGCACTGGCTCCAGATATGGCGAGCGCTCATTACACCCTCGGATCCTTTCGTGCGAACTTCGATCAGGATTGGGGCGGGGCACAGGATGCTTTCGCGCGCGCGCTCGAGATCGAGCCGAACCATGCGAATGCCCTCAGCAGTGCGAGCATTTTGGCCGCGGCACTCGGTGACCATGCCGCCGCGCTCGACTACAGCGCGCGCAGCATCGAGATCGACCCTTTGAACCGCCGGGCACGGCACAACAAGGCGTTCATTCTGTATATCGGTCGCGACTTTCAGGCGGCCGAGGCCGCGATGCTCGATGCGATCGAGTTCGCCGGCGGGAACTACACGTATGCATACACGGTCCTGAGCCTGATCCTCCTGAGGCAGGAGAGGCTCGAGGAGGCGCTCGTGGCGAGCGAGAAAGAACTCGGCGAGCCCTGGCGGCTCGCGGCGCAGTCGATCATCTATCACGCGCTCGGGCGGGACGGGGAATCCGATGTCGCATTACAACAGCTCATCGACAAGTATTCCGATCGAATTGCCGCACCGATAGCGGGTTGCTATGCGTTCCGGGGCGACGCCGACAACGCGATGGAGTGGTTCGACCGCGCGTACGCTCAGGGTGACCCGCAGCTGATGCTGACCGCGGTACATCCGGTCAATGACAATCTGCAGGGTGACCCGAAATTCCGGGACTTTCTCAGGAAGCTGGACCTGTTGTAGATTCGAAGCTCATCAGGCAATGGCAAGGGATTCAAAATGCAGGGCATAGTCAAGCAACAGTTTGCCGTACTGATTCTGATGTTGGCTTTGCCCGTCGACGGCTACGTGCAGGAGCTGGAGGGCGACCACCTGTACAAAGTAACGACGATCCGGGCCGCGCCGGGATCGTTGTCGGCGCTGCTCGACTGGGAGCTGCGGCTGAGGAACTCGAAGTATTTCGAGGATGCGGGTATCGAGCATCCGTTACTGATGCGCCATTCCCAGGGCGACCAGTGGGATCTGCTCGCGGTCATCCCGATGGGAAGCTGGACCGACCATCACTCTTCCGATGTGACGGCCCGGCGCAAAGCTGCTCATGCAAAACACGCACAGTTAATCGACGAAGCGCAGGATCTCATCGCGTTCTACGAAGACCATTTTGCCTATGGGCCGCCCTGGCCTGTCGTCGTGAAAGCCTATGCCACGAGCGAATTATTCCACGTCGAGATGTTTCACGCCGCACCCGGAAAAGCGCATGAGCTGCTGGAACAGCGCCACATGGAAAACGCCTATCTTGCCGCGACCGGGCAGACGCCGAACATGATTTTCCGCCGCGCGGCGGGCTCCGACGTGGACGTCTTCACGATCGGCTTTCATGAAAATCTGCAGGCGTTCGCGAAACCGGCCGACGTAACCGTCGAGCAAAAGGAGCGTGCCGCGAAGGCGGCCGGCTTCCAGGGCCTCGCCGATATTTCTTTTTACCTGCGGTCGCTGATCTCGGCCCATCACGACACGTTGGCGGTCAAGGTCGAGTAGCGGGCAGCGGCACCCGGGCACACCCGCCGCGCACGAACGACCGAGCCGCTTTTCAGAGGATGCTGACGGTCGGGTGCTCAGTCGTCGCGGATTCGTGAAACAGGTCGTCGAGATACCTTACGACGCCCTCCTCGTCGAGTTCCGCGGGAATCCAGAAGTCGGCGGGTCGGCGCTTGCCGTCGACTCCGGGCAGGAACGCGGCCCATCCTGTCGCGGTGGCCTCGACGTCGACTCGGCGGCCGTAGACGTCGAGACTCAATCGTCGCGCCGTCACCGTTGCGCTTCCATTTGCAGCACCGTGTCGCGGTACTGCGGCTCCCGCACGACTTCGCGCATGTCCTTCAACGTCTCGAACGGCGTGTCGATCAGCGTGCGGTTGACGGCCCAGTTCGGCACCGAGCCGCCCGGATCGAACAGGCCTTCGAAGACGACCTGGACCTTACCGTTATTCAACGGCGTCAACAGCCAACGGATCTCCTGCCTGGGAATCCGCACGAACTTGCGTTCCCGCGGTCGATAGTCCGGCCTGGCCGTGCCGGTGATCTCGACACGGTCGTCGGCCACCGTCACCGTCGTCAACAGTATCGCGTCTCTCTTCTTGACCGGCCAAGGCGCTTTGTTGCGAATGTAGCTGTACTTGTTGTACCGGTCGGGCAGTTCGACTGCCTCGCTCGAAATGCAATTGTGTATCCAGCGCTCGCAGGCCGCATTGTCGTCGAGCAGGGCCAGCAGGCTTTCGATGCGGGCCTCGATCTCCGCCACGCCGCGAAACTGGCGCACGGGCCATCCCGGCACCGCGCGCGTGTACACCGCGATACTCTCCTCGTCCTTTTCCAGCGTCCAGTCGCCCTCTCCCGCCATCGCGTGTGCGCTAACGAAGATGATCAGGCATGTCCCGATTTTTGCGAAGCTGGTCAAACTTGCCCCTGTGTAATGCCTGCGATCAGGAAGCCGCCGAACGCGATTCCGAACAACAGCCACACCCTGACCATCGCCGGCGAGAAGCGATTGAACCACGCGATCAACACCCGCAGTCGTCGCCGGCCCATGAGCGTCAGGGCGATAGCGGCGATGATCGCAATCCATCCGAGTACCCGGAATACGGCCGGGAAATGCGAAACAGGCGCAACGATAATCAGGGCAGCGCCGAGAATCAGGCGCACGATCACGGCGACGTAGATACCCCAATGACGATCCATTGTCTGCGTCACCATCGCGACGAGCTTCGGCGGCGCATACAGGCCCCACGCCGAGAGCAGGATCACGACGCCTGCGATCGCCAGGACGATAAATTGCGAGGCAGCTACCGCCACTGCACCGTTCTCGGCTCAATCATCGTAGCAATCGACCATTCGGATCGAGCCGCTATCGGTGCTGATCGATGAGGATCGAATTTCCGTCGGGATCCGACAGCATGAGGCTCGCCGGTCCCGACGTCGACTCGTCGGCCTCGCTGGTCAGGCTCATACCCTCGGCCTTCAGCGCGCGCTGGATCTCGCGGACGTCGGCGAACGAATCGGTGTTGTTGCCGTGCTGGTCCCAGCCCGGGTTGAAGGTCAGGATGTTGTCCTCGAACATGCCCTGGAACAGGCCGATAACGTGGTTGCCGTTTCTCAGAATCAGCCAGTTCTGTGCCGGATCGCCGCCGGCCGGCTCGAAACCTAGCTTTTCGTAAAAGGCCCTGGATGTTTCGAGATCCTTGACGGCCAGGCTGACCGAGAACGCTCCCAGCTCCATGATGCTCCCCCCTGAAATTGCTTGTTCACCGGTATCTTAGCATCGAGGGTCCCCAACCCCGCCGTCTTCAGATCACGCCGTCACCATCGTGGCCACAGGCACACCCGCAATCCTGCGCCCCGGTGCGCCAGAAATGCGACAAAGGCGTAATATCGAGTCTCGCTGCCATCGAGGAGTAGAGCCATGGGCTGGGACGACGAAGACGACAAAACCACCTATCGCGTGGTCATCAATCACGAAGAGCAGTATTCGATCTGGCCGGCCGACCGCGAGGTCCCGCTCGGCTGGAAGCCGATCGGCAAGACCGGCACGAAAAAAGAGTGTCTCGACTACATCGAGGAGGTCTGGACGGACATGCGACCGAAGAGCCTGCGCAAGGCCGTTGCCGACTTGCACGACCAAATGCGCAAGGGCAAGTAGGCCGGCCGCAAGCGGACTCGGGTATCATCGGCCCGTGCGCATGCATCGACTCTGCTGTGTGACCCTCTTCGTTCTGGCGAGCGCCTGCGCGGGCAAGGACTCGCGCCTGCAGTATCTCGCCAACGAAGGCGTCGCCGTGTTCCACGAGGGCACGACGGTATTGTTCGATCCGTTGTTCCGCATCGACTACGACCTCTACGCCTCGGTACCCGAGGACGTGCGCGATGCAATGTTGAACGGCTCGCCGCCCTTCGACAACGTGGCCGCGGTGTTCGTCAGCCACTATCACGGCGATCATTTCGATCCGACGGACATGCTGGCCATGCTGAAACGTCACGAGGCGGCCCGACTGTACGCGCCGCTGCAGGCGGTCGAGGCGATGCGACAGCGAGCCGGCGAGGATGATGCGCCGGTATTCGAGCGCATCACGGCGATCGATCAATCCTACGGCGACGCGCCTCAGTCGATGCAGCACGGGGACATCCGCATCGAAGCGTTCTTCGTCCCGCACACCGGGTGGCCCAAAGCGCTTTTGGACGTACAGAACATCGCGTTCCGGGTGACGCTTGTTACGAATGGGGCCAACGCCTCCGTGGTTCACCTGGGCGACGCCGATCCCAACCTGCTGCATTTCGAGCCGCATGCGCAGGAATGGGCGCAGCACCCGACCGTCGTCGCGTTGCCGCCGTACTGGTTTTTCAATTCAACCTACGGCAACGACGTACTCGACCAGGTGGTCCGTCCGAAACGATCCATAGGCATCCACGTCCCCGCGGCGTTCGCCGAGCATGAAAATATCCCGGCGGACCTGCGCGACTTCGACCTGTTCATCGTTCCGGGTGAAACGCGTCCGCTCGTTATCGTCCCTGACTGACATGAGCGTCATTAGTTGTCAGCCCGCCACCATGACCGCCAGTTCGGAGGAATTCACACGCCTGCCTTTTGACGTTAGCCAACGATGCGTTGAGCTGCCGTACACCACGCGCGGCACTGTGCCTTCACGGCGAACATCGGCGAACTCGATCGAGAGGACTGATTGTTTTGCTGCAATCTGACCGCTTTCCAACCGTGCAGAAAGCGTGAACTGAGACATTGATACGACAGGCCGGCGCCGACACTATAGTCAGGATCCGCTGATCCCGAGGTCAATTCAATGCGTGCAGTGGCATCCCTGGTACTCATCCTCGCGAGCGCACTCGTGGCGCATCATGCACACGCGGGCGCGGATCGGGAGTCGCTGCTCGATGCCTGGGCGGCCCACGTCTCCTCCCTGCCCGGCACCGCAAGGATGGAAGCCCTCGGCAATGGCGTTTACCGTTTCGAGGACACGGACCTGCCCTACGACGGGGAGCTCAGAATCGTCGGGGCGCTGGTGCGCCCCGCCGATACGTCCGGGTACGATACCGGCTTCAGCCACCTGGGAATGGTGGACATCGAGCTGCCCGACCTGCCGGTCGAGCGCATGTCTTCGCAGGTTTACTACTACTGGCTCAGCGATCGCCAGGCCATGCATTATTCCACCGGCGACCAGCGGTGGGTCGATCCGGCCACGTACCAGGCCACGGTAGCCGGTGCGTATCGAAGTGACGGGTCATTCGGCGCGATGGCGTTCATGATGAACTACGGCATCTGGGCATTTCTCATCGCGCTCATCGTCTTCGTCTTTTTGATCGCCGGCCGGCAGGCCCGCAAAGCGCGGTCGCTCATGGACGAGACGGCCGAAATCAACCGCAAGGCGCGTGAAAACCTCGACCGGGCGGAGGGATTGCAGGATGAATTGCTGGCCATCGCCCGGGAGAGCCGGGATTTGCAATCGAGCAACAACGAATTGCTTGCGAAAATCCTTGGCGTATTGAACCGCTGAAGTGAGGCGGTGAAGTGAGCCGCTGCCGCGGGGAGCACTCGGGGCGGCCGGGCCCGCTACACTCACCGGCTCAATCCGGCACCGCCTCCCGACGCGTATCCAGCAGCCATCCGGCGAGTATCGCGAGCGGTCGCTTGGTTGCGAGGACAAGTACGAACGACGCAAGCGCCAGCCGCCATGGAATGAAGCCGGAGTTGGCGATAGCGAAATACGCTGTAATGCCGCCCACGATTGACACGAGAATCCCGACGCGCACGGACACTGCGAACCAGGATTCGTAGCTCGGTCGCAGCCTCACGCACAGCCATGCGATCGCGAAGCCGTACACATAATCGGGGACGAACGAAAATACGTCGCGCCAGATGGAAGCACGCCACGCCGCTTCCGGCACGTTGGCCCCGACGTCGCGCCACATGTCCTTGAGCACGAAGTTGTTGCCGAGCCAGCCAGCGAAATTGAGCAGGCAACCTACGAGAACGCCAACAAAAACTGTCGTTCGGCCGCGCGGCGAAGTCGGTGGACTGACTCTGGTCACGCGCGCAATGCCTCGAAGATATGCACCGGACTACGCTCAGCCATTCGTTTAATTAGCGCCCTGACTCGCCTTCTTCGCCCTGTTTGATTTCAGATACTCGAGCACGGACCTGCGCCACGGCCGCCGCCGGAGGTTCTCACCGCAATCTTTGAGAAAATCCTTACTCGGCTGCTTCAAAGTGCCACCGTAATGCACGCCAAAGACACCGAGATCGGCCTTCATTCTCGTGCGCAGTAGAGACAATTGCTGAATTGCGCGCTTACCGTGTCTTGTCTCACGCTCACGTCGATCCTTGATACCGGAAATCTCCTTTTCAAAGCGATTTGTCGTCGGTTCTTCCGCGTCACGCTTAGGGGGCGAGTCAGGATCGAATACGAGATTGTCCTTTGCGCTCAAAAACATTGTTCTCGTTCCGTTGGCCAGAAGCATCCCGTTGCCGTCCGCGTAGTACCAATTGGCCAGTTTGTCGTGAAGATCCAGCCGCTCTTGGCGGTTGAGACCGCCGCCTGCGCCTTCATATAGCAGGCGGACGGGGCTGGCCATCCCCGTCAGCGCCCATAACTTGGCATAGGCAGCCAGGCGTTTTTCCGTTACGCGCAGGGCGACCTGCCGGCCCAGACTATGGGCCAGGTACAACCCGACCAGCGCGATCAGAACCTTGAGAATCAGATCCAGGTTTATCAGCGCTGCCGTTGCGTACTCGGGCGGGGCATTTTCCGGGAGTCCAAACATTTTGATCACCAGGTCGCTTTAGCGGATCTACGTCATATCAGAAATTCATCGACGAGCCCGCGCGAATTCCGGGGTTCGCCAGACATTATTTGTAAAATCCGGTGGTCCTCGCGCCCTGCCGCGTGAGGTAACTTCGGGCCTTGCCATGCGAATATTGTTTGCATTGCGATCTATGACCTCTCTGATGGGCTATGCCCCGTCCGATCGTCGATGAAAACCCTCACGAAAACAGTGTCCGCGTGTAGTTCCGGGCTTCACTGAGGTTGCGCTTCACCGTGTTGACGATGATCTGCATTTTTGCCGTCGCTTGCGCCGCTGCATCCGGACCGCTGTCGACATTGGCCGCCTTGACGTTATTGATCTCCTTGTCGTATTCGCCTTCGACTTTTCTCGCGTGCTTCTCGGTGGCGGCGAGTGCTTTCTGGCGCATGCCTGGCTTGATCGCAGCGCGAATTTTGTCAATCTGGCCGTCGTCGCCCGTCGCGAGGAACTCCTGCGCGGCACTCGCGATAGCCGGTATGGCGCCATCCGGCACCACGTCGACATCGCTTCTGGCACCGGGCGACGCTGCCGAGACGGCCCGATGAATCGGCCGGTACATCAACATCGCCTTGCCGGAATCACCGGTATACGCCGCAATA
>JBFISV010000070.1:0-10018 GCA_041608415.1 Woeseiaceae bacterium | reverse complement strand
TGAAATTACGGAAACCGCGGCAGTCACCAATCTGGATATAGCTGTCGACTTTATCAACGACTTGCGTGGGCTGGGTTGCAGTTTTGCGCTGGATGATTTTGGTACCGGTCTGAGCTCGTTTGCCTATCTGAAGAACCTGCCGGTGGATTACCTTAAAATCGACGGAAGTTTTGTCCGCGACATCGACACCAACCCGGTAAACCGTGAAATGGTCAAGTCGATACTCAGGAAAGAATACGGCGGTGACACGGTCTGGCCGACGGCGCTGGTCGTCGATGCGGCCGGAATCATCAGCTACGTCAAGCTGTCGAAGACCATGGCCGACCGGCCGGACCCGAAAGAGTTGCTGCGCGCCATCCGGGGCGCGATCGGCGAGTGAATCCCGGAATCGACTAGCGCCGACTGGCGCCGACTATGGCCGACCCGCGGCGATGCGGCGCTGCGCCTGCTCGTCCGCGATTTCGTTGGTCGGCAAGCCGCGCGCCTCCGACTCCGCGAAGATCTTGCTCAGGCGCGGCCCGATTTTCGCCACCAGTGCCATTACACCCTCGTCGTCCACGTCACCGTAATACTCGCAGGCAACATTGATGATGCCGCCGGCGTTGATCACGTAATCGGGCGCATACAGAATGCCGGCATCGGCGAGGCGCTTGCCGTCGGCCGGCACCTGGAGCTGATTGTTCGCGCCGCCCGCGACAATCTTCGTGAGCAGTTTCGGAACCGATTCCGCGGTCAGTACGGCGCCGAGGGCGCACGGCGCGACGACATCGACGTCGCGAAACAGCACGTCGTCGAGCGCCGCGACCTCGGCGCCGAATTCGTCACTCGCGCGGCGGCACTTCGCGTCGTCGAGATCGGCCACGACGAGCGACGCGCCGGCGGCGTGCAGCAGGCGACAAAGTTGGTAACCGACGTTCCCTACCCCCTGAACGGCCACCGAGATGCCGTCGAGATCGTCGCGGCCGAGCTTGAACGCGACCGCGGCCTTTATCCCGCAGAATATACCGAATGCCGTCTTCGGCGACGGGTCGCCGCCGGCCTTGCCGCCGGAGACGGGCAGCCCCGTCACGTATTTGGTTCGCTTCGCGATCGACTGCATGATTTGCGGCGTCATGCCGACGTCTTCGGCCGTGATGTAGTCGCCTGCCAGCTTGTCGACAAATTCCCCGAAGCTCTCGTAGAGCGCATCGTGCGCCGGGAATCCCGGTCCCTCGATGATGACCGCCTTGCCGCCACCGAAGCGCAGTCCGGCCATCGCATTCTTGTAACTCATGCCCTGCGAGAGGCGCAAAACGTCGTAAACGGCATCGTTGCCGGTCGCATACGCCCACTGACGCACGCCGCCCGCCGCCGGGCCCAGCGCCGTGGAATGAATCGCGATGATGGCCTGCAGGCCGGTGCCGGAATCGCGGCAAAACACGACGCGCTCGTGATCGTCGTATGCGATATTCTCGAAGACACTCATCGCAATGCCTTGCCGGGCGCTGCGCCGGGCATTGCAGCGGTTGCTGCGCCGGATCGCCAGCGCCGCCGATGGGCCAAGACGATCGCCGCGCACGCCATCGAGGTGTCCGGTGCCGGGCAGGAACGAAAATCCAGGCATTCGAACGTGAAAAGTGAGCGCGGCATAGTCTAACGATAGCCGGGCTAGAACGGCACGTCCACGGCCTTGCACAGGAATCGCATGAACGATTCCGCGGACTTGAACGCCGTTTCCACTTTCTGCTGAAAGCGCGGAGCCAGGCAGGCCGATACCTCCATGTCCTTTACCGCGATGAAACTCCTGCGCTTGATGTCCTCGATCATCGGATGATCCTTCGAGAAGCCCCGTGGCGGCCGGCTCAACGCCTCTCCGGCCAACTCGAAATGGCGCCGGAATGCGCGATCGGCGAGCGCGCGCTGCCATTCGTTCGGTTTCGCCGCGATGCGTTCGCGAATGGCCCTGAGGGGATCCGAGTCCGGTCGCCACATACCGGCGCCGAGGAAGACGCTGTCCGGCTCTATATGCACGTAGTATCCGGGCGCATGCACGTCCTTCGCCAGCTCGTGACGGAACTGTATGCCGATGTTGGTCTTGTAGGGCAGTTTGTTTTTCGAGAAGCGCGTATCCCGGTAAACGCGCATCAGCGAGCCGCCGACGCGCGTCGGAACCGCGGTAAAATTCGGCGCGATGGTGGCCAGCGGCCGCTGCATGGACTGGATGAATCGGAGCGCCACGTCGAGCACGTGTTCTTCGTAACGCGATTTGTTCGCCTTGAACCACTCGCGGTTGTTGTTCGCCCCGAGTTCCCCGAGAAAATCGATTGTCGATTTCTCGAAACCGGCGTAGCGCGCCTGCCTCACTCGCAACCGCCCTGTTTCGATTGCGGGTGCACGAACATGTCGGACTCATCCTCACCATCACGCGCCACGAGACAGGCAAAGTCCTTCTCCACGAGGATGCGCAGGCACTCGCCGCCGTCGAGCGGCACGTCGCCGGCCAAGGAAATCTCGTCACCCGTGGCCCAGGCGCGCGCGCTCTTTTGCGGGACGCGCACCGTTATCCCGGAGTCGGACAGGAACGCTTCGGGCCTTACGCTGGCCGGACTGCTTTCGACCCGGTATTCGAACGAACGACCGCCCGGAAACGCCGTTCTGGCCGCGACCGGACCGTCCTTGCCGAGCGCGTCCACCTCGCCGCGGGTCAGGCGCAGTCGTATGGAATTGTCACGAATTCTGAGTTTCATGGCCGATAGTCTATGACAAACTGTGTGCGATGATCACGGATCCCTGGTTTTACGCGGCCGCCGTCCCCGCGGTATTGCTGTTCGGTATCTCGAAGGGCGGTTTCGGCGGCGGCTTCGGCGTGGTCGCGGTGCCCCTCATGGCCCTCGTCGTGTCGCCGCTGCAGGCGGCGGGCATCCTGCTGCCGATTCTTTGCCTCATGGACCTGTTCAGCGTCTGGGTATATCGCAATAAATGGGTTTCGAGCGAGCTTCTGGTCCTGCTCCCGGCCTCGATGCTCGGCATCGGCATCGGCACTTGGCTGTTCAAATACATGAGTGCCGACCTGATTCGCCTGATTCTCGGCGCCGTCGCCGTGGCATTCGCCGGCAACGTTGCAATCTCCCGGCTCCGCGGGCAAAGCGCGCCGCCCGCGCATTTTTCGAAAACGACCGGCTTGCTCGGCGGATCGATTGCAGGATTTACGAGCTTCATCGCCCATGCCGGCGGCCCGCCGGTCAACATGTACCTGCTGCGGCGGCCGCTGGATCGAACCGCCTTCGTAGCAACGACCGTGCTGTTCTTCGCGGTCGTCAATTACGTCAAGCTGGTGCCCTACGCCTGGCTCGGCCAGCTTGCGACCGACAATCTGGCGACGTCGCTGGTACTGGCGCCGCTGGCGCCGGTCGGCGTGCTGTTCGGTGCGTACCTGCACAAACGCGTGTCCGAGAAACTGTTCTTCGCCGCGGTGTACGTATTGCTGTTCGTGGTCGGGGTGAAGTTGATGTGGGACGGCGCCGCCGTACTGTGATTCGCAGCCATCCGGCCGGGCCGCGAGCGACGAGCACGCCGCCGGGCGCCGCAGTACGGGCGCGAGCGAATGCGCGGCCAAGGGGACCCCGGGGCCGAGCCCGGGGACATTCAGGCAGGCATGCCGGCCGTTGCCGGCCTGCGCGCGACTATTCGGCGATGACGTTTTCCGCCTGCGGACCTTTCTGGCCCTGGGTAACTTCCATCGTGACCTTCTGACCTTCTTTCAACGTCTTGAATCCTTCCATCACGATCGCACTGTGATGGACGAAGACGTCCTTACCATCCTCACGTTCGATAAATCCGAATCCCTTGTCGTCGTTGAACCATTTTACAGTTCCGGAAACACGTTGTTCTGACATAGCTACCTCAAATCTAACTTGCGCATGGAGCAGCGCAACTCGCGCGGTCGTGCCGAGCCGCTTTTATCGTACTAGCAAATCGCCGCATTCGCTCGGGATTTACGGGCCGGGCGCGGCCGCCGGATAATCGCCGTTTTTAAAATGGCCGTATTTTCGCGGATTTCGCCGCTTTTTTGCGCACACCGGGAACACCGGCTCCGGGATGGCCGACGCGCGTGCGCGGCCTGTTTTGCGCAAATTGCTCACGTCGACGACCGCCGCCGCACATGGCCCCGACCCAGCCGGCTCAGCGAGTTGCAGCCGACGAGCGCCATCGTGCGTTCGAATTCCGTTCTCAATATCCCGAGCGCGTGCTCGACGCCTGCCTGGCCGCCGGCGGCAAGACCGAACAGGTAGCCGCGGCCGATGCTGCAGGCATCGGCACCGGCGGCGAGCGCCTTGACGATGTGATTGCCGCGGCGCACGCCGCCGTCGCAGATGATTTCGAGGCGGTCGTGCAGCGCGTCGGCGACGGCCGCGACACAGTCGACGGGCGCCGGCGCCGATTCGAGCTGCCGCCCGCCGTGATTCGACAACATGACGGCCGTGGCACCGGCGTCGGCGGCTCTGCGGCAATCTTCAACCGTCTGCACGCCTTTCACGACCAGCGGCCCGCGCCAGCGGTCCGCGAGCCATTCGACATCTTTCCAGGTCAGCGAGCGGTCCATTTGCCCCTCGATGAAATCGCGAATACTGCCCTCGATGGATTGCGCGGCCCTGCTCTGCGTGATGTTGACCATATCGAGGTCTTTACGGATCAGCGCCCGGTACAACCAGTATGGATGACGCATGAAGCTCAGCGACTGCCGGACTCTCGATTTCGGCGTCGCCGAAAAGCCGTGCACGAAATCGCGCTCACGGTTGCCCGCAACCGGCGTATCGGCCGTGAGGCACAGCGCCACGTAGCCCGCTTCGCGGCAGCGCTCGAGGTACTCTTCGGTCAGTCTGCGATCCTTGAACACGTAAAGCTGGAACAACTTCGGGCCGTCGCTCGCGGCGGCGGCGGCTTCGATCGTCGTCGTCGCGAGCGTCGACAAACTGTAAATCATGCCGAATGCCGCGGCCGCCCGCGCCACGGCCGGCTCGCCGTCCGCGTGGAACAGCCGCGAGCCGCCCGTCGGCGAAATCATGACGGGCCATGCCACGCGCTGACCGAACAGCGTCGTTCCGGTCTCGACCGTGCTGACGTCGGACAGCTGAGTGGGCAGCAACTCGTAGTCGTCGAACGCGGCTGTATTCCTCGCAAGCGCAAGCTCGTCGTCGGCGCCGCCGTCGATATAGTGAAAGACGGGCTTCGGCAGGCGCCGTCTTGCAAGCCTCCTGAGATCCGCGATGTTGTGGCAACTTGAAAGTCTCATGGCGCATCCCAATCACGAAGGCGGGCAGCGGCAGCTGGCATCGCTGCTAGAATGTGCGGCCGCCGGATGCAAGGAAGGTTACTCATGACCGAAAACGTCTGCAACGACAATCCGGATCGCCGCGTCGCGCGCTGGCTGCTGATTCTCTGCGGGCTCGTATTCGCGATGGTCGTGCTCGGGGGCGTTACGCGCCTGACGGGCTCAGGACTGTCGATGGTCGACTGGCGGCCGGTCACCGGCATCCTGCCGCCGCTCACGGACGAGGCCTGGCAACGGACGTTCGAGATGTACAAACAGACGCCGGAGTACCAAAAAGTGAACGCGCACATGGACGTTGCCGCATTCAAGAACATATTCTGGCTCGAATACCTGCACCGGCTGCTCGGCCGCATCATCGGCCTCGTGTTTGTCGTCCCGTTCATCGTGTTTGCGTTCGCAGGCGACATAGCGCGCCGCGACTGGCCGAAATATCTGCTCATGTTCGTGCTCGGCGGACTCCAGGGTGTGCTCGGCTGGTACATGGTCAAGAGCGGACTCGTGGACGATCCCAACGTCAGCCAGTACCGGCTCACGGCCCATCTTCTCGCGGCGCTTGCCATCTACGGCTACATGCTCTGGGTCGCACTGTCGCTGCTGTATCCGCGGCGTTCGTCCGCGAGGCATCCGTGGTTCGGCCGGACGCTCGCCCTGACGGCATTGATCGGTGTAACGATCGTTTCGGGCGGCTTCGTCGCGGGTCTCAAAGCCGGCAAAATCTTCAACAGCTTTCCGATGATGGGGGACTACTGGATTCCACCGGGCGTGATGGCGCTCGATCCGTGGTGGCGAAATGTCTTCGATAATCCCGCGCTGGTCCAGTTCGACCATAGAATCCTCGCGATCACGACGTTCCTGGCGGCCCTCGCGTTCTGGTTCGGAATCCGCAAGGCGCCAATCGGGAAACGCGCTGCAAGCGCGGTGAACTGGCTGTTGATCGCGGTCTTCGCGCAGGTTTCGCTCGGCATCCTGACGCTGCTCACGCACGTGCCGATCGTGCTGGGCGCGGCCCACCAGGCCACGGCGATGCTGCTCCTGACCGCCGCGCTGTATCTGCTGCACAGCCTGCGACCGGAGGAAAGCCCGGCGCGCTGAGCCGCCCGGGCAGCCCGCTCGTGGGCGCCGCTAGACTTGTGTCAGCCAGCCGTGCGGGTCCGGCGCCTGGCCGTACTGGATCGACTGCAGCGCGTCGCGCAGTTTCTCGACGTGCGGGCCGCTTTCACCGTCCCGCACGCTGATTTCTTCGCCCTTGTAGACGAGCGTGCCAACCGGTGTCAGGCAGGCCGCCGTGCCCGACAGCGCGGCTTCGTAATCGGACACCCAGTCGAGCAGCTCGGTCACCGTGAAACTGCGTTCGTTGACGTCGTAGCCGAGATCCGGCGCCAGCGTCAGAATCGAAGCGCGCGTCATGCCGTGCAGGAAGCTCGAATCGAGCGCTTTGGTGATGATCTCGCCGTCGTTCATGAGCAAAAAATTGGCGGCGCCGGTCTCCTGCACGTCGCCGTGCGGGCAGAAGAGCACCTGGTCGACCCCGAATTGCGCTTTCGCCGCGAGCGTGGGACCGAGCGCGGCGGCATAGTTGCCGCCCGTCTTGGTGCTGCCGAGCTGCTCCGTGGAACGCGATCGCTCATCCTCGACCAGCAGTTTCAAAGGCCGTACGCCGCCGCGGAAGTAGTCGCCAACCGGCGATGCGAGCACGTACAGCAGCGCTTCGGTCGACGGCGATGTGGCCGCGCCGATGTTCGGCAGCGTGCCGATCAGGGTCGGCCGCAGGTACAGCGAACTCGGCGGCGCCGGAATGTCGTCGACATGCCGCGCCACGAGGTCGATCACCATGCCCGCGAGGCCGTCGGCATCCGGCACCGGCATGCAGAGCGACGCCGCGCTTTTCTGCATCCGGGCGACGTGGTCGTGCAGCCTGAAGATGCGCGCCTTGCCATCCGCCCAGCGGTAGGCCTTGAAGCCTTCGAAGCAGGTGCTCGCATAGTGAAATACGTGCGCCGCCGGGTGCAGCGACAGCGGCTCCAGCGGTCGTATCTCGGCGTCCTGCCACGCGCCGTTGTCGAATCGTGCGATCGCGAAGTGATCGCAGAATTCGGTACCGAACTGACTCATCGATGCCCCAAACCGGTGCTTACCCGAAGGGGCGTAACTGTGCCACTACCGGGCGATGCTTTGCCAGCGCTGGCGGCAAAAAATATCGATATCGGCGTCAAAAGCTGGGCGGCGTGCAGGCCGTGATCAGTTCGCACGGCTCGCTGCCGGGATTATGGAACGAGTGCGGCTCGGTGCTGCGGAAATAGTACGCGTCGCCGGCACGCAGGATGGCCGACCGCTCGCCGACGGTGACCGCAAGTCGTCCCGCAAGGATGAGCCCGCATTCCTCGCCCTCATGAGTGATGGCATGCCGGCCGGTGCCGGCGCCCGGGGAATACCGCTCGCGCAGGAACTGGATCGAGCGATTGGACAGATTCGCGCCAACCTGCAGGAACGAAACGCCGCCTTCCGCGATCTCCGTGAGTTCGTCCGCGCGAAAAAAATACCGGTCCGGCCGTTCGGGCTCGTCGCTGAAGAACTCGCTCAGGTTGATCGGAATCCCGTCGAGCACGCGTTTGAGCATGCCGACCGTCGGGTTCAGTTTGCCGGCCTCTATCTGGGATATCGTCGCGTTGGCGACGCCGGCCTGCCGCGCCAGCTGCCGCTGCGACAGCCCGCGCTGCGTGCGTAATGCGCGCAGGCGCTCGCCGATCATCGGCTCCATGGGTTTCAGCCCCCTCAAAGTGTTTATCTTACTAAACATTCTGACGCTTCGGAGTATATTTTTCAATGGCTTATGAATGCCGCGCTAACGAATTGTTTAACATGCCTCGGCGGGCGTACACTCCGGACCAGAGCCCGCCCGGAGGAGTAATTTAATCGATGAGCACAGCCGCCCACGACCTGGACGCCTACTGGATGCCGTTTACGGCGAACCGCGACTTCAAGAAACATCCGCGCATCATCACGGGAGCCAGCGGGCACCACTACACCACCGCCGACGGCCGCACGGTCTACGATTTTTTCTCCGGCTTGTGGACCTCGGGGATCGGTCATTGTCACCCGAAAATCGTCGACGCGGTGCAGCGCCAGGTTGCGACCCTCGACTACGCGATGACCTTCCAGGTCTGCAACGACAAGTCCGCCGAACTTGCAGGCCGGGTCGTCGACATGGCGCCCGAGGGCATCACGCAGTGCTTTTTTACCAATTCGGGTTCCGAGTCGGTCGACTCGGCGCTCAAGATCGCGCTCGCCTATCACCGTGCCCGCGGCGAAGGCCATCGCACCCGCCTCATCGGCCGCGAGCGCGGCTATCACGGTGTCAATTTCGGCGGCATCTCGGTGGGGGGCATGGCGCCGAACCGCAAGGTATTCAGCGCCAACCTGATCCCCGGCGTCGATCACCTGCGCGCGACGATGGATCTCGAGCACACGGCGTTCTGTCGCGGCCAGCCCGAATGGGGCGCGCACCTCGCCGACGACCTGGCGCGGATCGGCGCCCTGCACGATCCCGGCAACATCGCAGCCGTCATCGTCGAGCCCGTCGCGGGATCGACCGGCGTGCTGCCGCCGCCCGTCGGCTATCTCGAGCGGCTCAGAGAAATCTGCGACCGGCACGGCATCCTGCTGATTTTCGATGAGGTCATTACGGCATTCGGCCGCCTCGGCCGCCCGTTCGCGGCGGACTACTTCGGCGTGACACCGGACATCATCACGACGGCGAAAGGCCTGACCAACGGCGTCATACCCATGGGCGCGGTCCTCGTGCGCGAGCACGTCTACGATGCCTTCATGCACGGGCCCGAGCACATGATCGAATTGTTCCACGGCTACACGTATTCGGGCCACCCCGTGGCGGCCGCCGCGGGTATCGCGACGCAGGACGTTTATGTCGAAGAGGGCATCTTCGAGCAGTCGGCGCAACTCGCCGGGCCGTTCGAGGAATTCGTGCATTCGTTCGACGACCACCCGAAGGTCGTCGACACGCGCAACATCGGGCTGATGGGCGCCATCGAACTGGCGCCCCGGGACGGCGCGCCCGGCGCCCGCGGCCTCGAGATCCACAAGCGCTGCTTCTGGGAGGAGGACATGATCGTGCGCAACGGCATGGACACGATCCAGCTGTCACCGTTTCTCAATTCGAAACTCGACGACTGGGAGCTGGCGTTCGAAAAAATTCGTAGAATGATCGATACCGTCGAATAGCGCGACGGGACACGGAGGCATCATGAACGCGACACCCGCTCAGGACATCGAGACCACGGCCACGCTCGGCCACTTCATCGACGGCGCCGAGGTCGCAGACGACAACCGCCCAGAGCCGGTCACGAATCCGGCGACGGGCCGGGTCACGAAACATGTCGCAATGGCCCGCGCCGATACCGTCGAGCGGGCGATCGCCGCCGCGAACGCCGCGTACCCGGCCTGGCGCAACACGCCCCCGGCCAAGCGCGCGCGTATCCTGTTTCGCTTCAAGGAAATCCTCGAGGAACACGCGAACGAGGTCGTCGCGCTGCTGACCGAAGAGCACGGCAAGGTGCTGGACGACGCCATGGGCGAATTTACGCGCGGCGTCGAGGTCGTCGAGTACGCCTGCGGCATTCCCGAACTGTTGAAAGGCGAGCATTCGAAAAACGTCGGGCCCGGCATCGACAGCTGGTCGGAACAACAGCC
>JBFISV010000069.1:0-10045 GCA_041608415.1 Woeseiaceae bacterium | reverse complement strand
TCCCAGCCGGCGCCGAAACGCCACGCAACGATTGCGGCCAGCACCGCGGTGCTGGCCTCGACAATCGGGTAGCGCGGCGAGATAGACGTCTTGCAGCGGGCGCAGCGGCCGCCGAGTGCGAGGTAGCTCAGGACCGGGATGTTGTGCCAGGAAGCGATGCCTGCGCCGCAGGACGGGCATCGCGATCGCGGCACCACGAGATTGAAGCGCCCTTCGGGCAGCTCCGTCTCGGGCGATTCCGCGACTTCGGCGCATTGCGCTCGCCAGTCGCGCTCCATCATGATCGGTAAACGGTAGATCACGACATTGAGGAAACTGCCGATGACAAGCGCGAGGAGGAAAACGATGCCGACAAAAATCGTGCTCGATTGCCCGAGTATCTCAAACATTGGGGGTTTCGCTCATGCGTGATGACTGGCAGGTTCCGGTGGCCGACTCAAAAAAAACGGCGCCCGGAGTGTCCTCCGACCGCCGTTCTCTTGCAACTGACGGCGCAGTTAAACGACCGAACCCATTTTGAATATCGGCAGGTACATCGCGACGACGAGGCCGCCGACGAGCACGCCCAGAATCGACATGATCATTGGCTCGAGCAGTGAACTCAGGTTGTCGACGGCGTTGTCGACGTCCTCCTCGTAAAAGTCGGCGACCTTCGACGACATGTCGTCGAGAGAGCCCGATTCCTCGCCCACGGCGATCATCTGGATGACCATGTTCGGAAACAGGTCGGTGTTCTCCATCGCCTGCTGCAGCCGCTGGCCCGTCGCGACCTCGTCACGCATCGACAACACGGCCTGCTCGTAGACGATGTTACCCGTCGCACCGGCCACGGACTCGAGAGCTTCGACGAGCGGCACGCCGGCCGAAAACATCGTCGAGAGCGTACGCGCATAACGGGCGATCGATGCCTTTTGAATGATCGGGCCGATGATCGGCAATTTCAGCGACATCTTGTCCAGCCAATGCCGCATGGCACGCGAACGTTTCTTGAAATACAGGAATGCACCAATACCGGCACCTATCATAATGGCCAGCAGCCAGCCTTTCTCGCGCACGAACAGGGACAGGTCGATCACCATGCGGGTGAACGTCGGCAGATCGGCGCCGAATCCCTGGAACAGGTCTTCGAACGCCGGGATGACGAAAATCAGGAGAACCGTCGTCACGATAAATGCGACGACGAGGACCGCGGCAGGGTAAGTCAGGGCTTTCTTGATCTTTTCCTTGATGGCCTCGGTTTTTTCCTTATAGGTCGCGATCTTGTCGAGCAGGGTTTCGAGCGCGCCCGCCTGTTCGCCGGCCTCGACGAGGTTCACGAACAGGTCGTCGAAGTAGAGCGGGTGTTTCGCGAGCGCCTCGGCCAGCGCGCTGCCGCCTTCGACGTCGGCCTTGACGGACATGATGAGCTTCTGCATGGCCGCATTGTCGTGGCCCGTGCCGACAATCTCGAACGCCTGCACGAGCGGGATGCCCGACGCCAGCATCGTGGCAAGCTGGCGGCTGAAAATCGAAATGTCCCCGCTCGTGATCTTGGCGGCGCCGGCAAAAAGGCTCTTGCGTTGCTTGCGTATGCGTGTCGGGACGACGCCCTGGCGCCGGAGGTCGGCGCGCACGGCCGCCTCGTCGGTGGCCATGGACTTACCCTTGACCTTCTTGCCGCGTCGATCCGTCCCTTCCCAAACGAAGGGGGCCTTCATTACTGCTGTTTCAGACATCGTCGTATTCCGTCCGCCAGGGTGACCAGATGCACTTGCAATTATTCGATTGTAACGCGGTTGACCTCTTCAAGGCTGGTAACTCCGTCCTTGACTTTGTTCAGTCCCGCACGACGCAAATCGATGACCCCCTCGTGTTCGGCCCTGTCGGCAATCTGTATGGCGTTGCCGCCTTCCATAATGATTCGGCCCATCGCCTCGGACACTTCCATGACCTGGAAGATGCCCAGGCGGCCTTTGTAGCCGTCGTTGCACTGCTTGCAGCCCTTCGGTCCGAAGATAGTCAGGCCGTCGGCAATTTCCTTCTCGGTGAAGCCCTCTTTCTCGAGCGCCTCTTTCGGTATGTCTTTAACTTCCTTGCAATTATCACACAGGCGGCGACCCAGGCGCTGAGCGATGATCAGGCTCACCGAGGTGGCGATCGCGTACGGCTTGACGCCCATGTCGACGAGCCGCGTCAGCGTGCGCGGCGCGTCGTTGGTGTGCAGCGTCGATAACACGAGATGGCCGGTCTGCGCGGCCTTGATCGCGATCTCGGCGGTCTCGAGATCGCGGATCTCACCCACCATGATGATGTCCGGATCCTGGCGCAGAAACGCCTTGAGCGCGGACGCGAACGTGAGGCCCACCTTGGGGTTGACGTTGACCTGGTTGATGCCGGGCAGGTTGATTTCCGCCGGGTCCTCCGCCGTCGAGATATTGCGGTCGACCGTGTTGAGAATGTTGAGTCCCGTATACAGCGAGACGGTCTTACCCGAGCCCGTGGGGCCGGTGACCAGGATCATGCCGTAGGGTTTGTTCAGGTGTTTGAGGTACAGCTCTTTTTGCAGATCTTCGTAGCCCAGTGCGTCGATGCCGAGCTTGGCGCTCGACGGGTCGAGAATTCTGAGTACGATCTTCTCGCCGAACAACGTCGGGCAGGTGTTGACACGAAAATCGATTGCGCGATTCTTCGACAGCCGCATCTTGATGCGCCCGTCCTGCGGTACGCGCCGCTCGGCGATGTCCATGCGCGACATGACCTTGAGTCGCGCGCAGACCTTCATGGCCAGCATGACCGGCGGTTGCGCCACTTCCGACAATACGCCGTCGAGCCGCGTGCGAACCCTGAACATTTTCTCGTACGGCTCGAAGTGTACGTCCGACGCGCCACGCTTGATGGCGTCGAGAAGTATCTTGTTGACGAAGCGCACGACCGGCGCATCCTCGATGTCGTCGCGATGGACGTCATCGTCTTCGGCCTCGTCGCCGCTGATATCGAGATTCTCGAGATCGAAGTCGTCGTCTTCGAGGCCGGACATGCTCGTGTCGACCGCTTCGATCGCCTTCGCAATCCGCTCCTCGAGCTTGTCCTGCTCGACGACGACCGGGTCGATGCGCATGCTCGTCTGGAACTTGATGTCATCGATGGCCTGCAGATTCGTGGGGTCGGCGATGCCCAGAAACAGGCGCTGGCCGCGCTTCACCAACGGCAGTACACGGTGCTTGTTGATGAGTTTCTGGTCGACGGAGCGAATGATGTCGAGATCGATCTCCATCGCATCGAGGTCGAGCAGGGGTACGCCGAATTCATGCGATGCGGCGACCGCGACCGCGCGCGCGTCCGCGAGATCGTTGTTGACGAGATACGCGACGAGCGGCAGCTTCTCCTTTTTGGCGGCATCCGACGCCTCGGAGAGCTTATCCTCCGCGATAATGCCGTCTTGAACGAGTCGCCTTGGAAGGCCTGCCAGGTTGGTCTGAGATGCGGGTGCTGCCATGAATGTCGTACGCGCTCTTTTCCTTCTCCGAGCGTTACAGTCTCACTGATCCAAGGGCCCTATTCAACCGGATTTTGTGCTGCCCATCACAAATACTGCATTTGATTAAGTCAAACCTACAAAATCAGGGATTTGTGCCCGAAAATGGCGCCTGCGGGCGGCAGTGTTTCGGCAGGTAGCGCGATTCGACCGTGGCGGAGCGGTGGTCGGCACCGCCGGGCAGCAGCGCCGCGCCGACCGGGGCAGCAGCGTTGCCGCAGCGCCACAAAATGCCGTTCGCGGCGCTGCGGTAAGGGGTCAGCGACAGCGTGTCGCCGACGATGTCGGCGTGCGCGCGCGGACCGCCGAACGTGACGTCGATGCGGCCGTCGCTGATGTCGAGCCGGCTTATGTACGCGCCGCTCGAATCGATGGGATCGGGCGTCATACCCGCGGCGACCCGGTCGGCTGGCGCCATGTCGTCGTTGACGAACGCAGCCTCGATCGGCCCTTTCGCCGCCGCGGCCATGAGCAGCGCCTCGCTCACCTGGGAGCGGACGACGTAGGTCTGGTATGTCGACACCGCCAGCGACGCCAGAATACCGATTATCGCGAACACGAGAATCAGTTCGATCAGCGTGAACGCATGCGTTCGTTTCGGCATGGGCGACTCCCCCGAAGGCCGGCCGATTGTTGGAATTGTCTCGCCATGCGCCGCGACGTTACGTCGCCGGGCCGGCGTCTCTGACCGCCCTCTCCGGCAGTGTGCCACAGATGGTGCATTGTGCCGAGTCCGCGCGCTCGCCCAGGCAGGAAAATGCGCGAGCATGCCCCGCTATCGCTTGCGTAGCCATCGGCTGGCGGGTGTTCCGCTCTCGCCAATGGGCACCGTTAATTCACCCGTTCGCAAATCGTCCCGGTCAATCAAATCCTTAACCGATCTTGGGCACTGGCCGGTGCACATCCACTCTGGCGTGCGGACGGGGCCGGGACGATTCCCGAGCCCCGAATCCATTGCAGCCCGCTGTCGCGCGGGGTCCGCAATCAAAAAGGCCCCGGACATTGCCGGGGCCTCGATATCGTCAGATGACGAACGTGCGAGCTTTACGGTGCTGCCGCCGTACGGCAAGCGGCCGGCAGCCACTTGTTGTCGAGTGCACTCGTGCAGGCCCAGCTGATCGAACCGTTGTTGTCGGTCGCGGTCATCAACAAAGGCTGGGTGATTTTCGCGTTAGCGTCGCCGCCGTAGGCAACCGTGATGACGTTCGACGCAACGGTCACGCTGTTCACGTATTTGCCTTCGATATCGGCTGCGGCCGACAGTCCGGCCTCGGTGTTGTCGGTCGGCCAGGCGCCCTGGTCCTGGTAATACTCCGCGACCGCGGCCTTGGCCGCCGCCGACAGGCTCAGGCCTTCAGAGACCTGCGCGCGAATCGTGTAGTCCTGGTAGGCCGGGATGGCGATCGCGGCCAGAATGCCGATGATCGCAACGACGATCATCAGTTCGATAAGCGTAAAACCCTGTTGTTTCTTCATTTCCTTGAATCTCCAGTATTCTTGAGAAGTAAAAATTGACGGCGTGTCCGCCTGTATCCGTAAAAAAGCAATCCCCGTGCCAACTTGCAAACGATCAGCGTAATCGATTGTTTTTAAGAGATATGTTGTGAAAATATCGGCGTGGAGCCGTTGTGCCCGATATGACAATCGACCGCCGCTTTGTCACTTATTGACAAGAATTGTCAGTTTTCGTCGCATCGGCTCGAGGGCCCGGCGCGCCTCTCACTCGATGCCGAGCTTCTTGATGCGATAGCGGAGCTGCCGAAACGTCAGACCGAGCAATTTCGCGGCGGCCGTCTTGTTGTAGCGGGTTTGCTCGAGCGCCGCAACGATCGCCTCTCGCTGCACGTCTTGCACCCGGCCGCCGAGGTCCGCGGGTGACGGCTGTGACGGGCCATCCGCAGTGAGCGGCGCTGGCATGTGCAGGTCTGCGGGCGAAATCGTATCGCTGCCGCAGAGTGTCACGGCCCGTTCGAGCATGTTCTCCAGCTCGCGCACGTTGCCGGGAAAGCTGTAACTGAGCAGTTCTCGTTTTGCGGCCTCGTCCAGCGTCGCCGCCGGGTTCAGCTTCTTCAGGATGTGTGCCGCGAGCAGCAATATATCGCCGCCACGATCACGCAGCGCCGGGACGCGGAGCTCGATGACGTTGATGCGGTAGTACAGGTCCTCGCGGAACTCGCCGGCACGGACCATCGCCGCGAGGTTCTTGTGAGTCGCCGAGAGAATCCGGGCATCGACGGACTGCTCTTGCGACGCTCCGACCGGTCGCACCGCATGTTCCTGGATTACGCGCAGCAGCTTGACCTGCATCGACAGCGGCAGGTCCGCGATTTCGTCGAGGAACAGCGTCCCGCCGTCCGCGTTCAAGACGAGCCCGGTCTTGTCGCTGACGGCACCCGTGAAGCTGCCCTTGCGGTGGCCGAAAAATTCGCTCTCCATGAGTTCTGCGGGAATCGCACCACAGTTGACGGGAACGAACGGGCCGTCGGCCCGCGGACCGCTGTCGTGGATCAGTCGCGCGACGAGTTCCTTGCCCGTGCCCGATTCTCCGGATATGTGCACCGGCGCCTGCGAACGCGCCACCTTCCCGATCATTTCGCGAACGGTCAGCATTGCGTTCGAATCGCCGAGCAGCCGGACCGATTCCTGCTCGGACGGCCGCTCCATTTTCAGCGCGTTTTTGACGATGCTGCGCAAATTGTTGAGGTCGAGCGGCTTGGAAATGAAATCGAACGCGCCCAGCTTGAGCGCATGGACGGCGGTTTCGACGTTGCCGTGCGCGGTAATGACGGCGACCGGCACGTCGGGCGCGTTGGCCTGCATCCACTCGACGAGTTCGAGACCGTCACCGTCGGGGAGACGCATATCCGTCAGGCAGATGTCGAACCGACTTGCGGCCAGTTTCGCCTTGGCGGCGCCGATGTCGCCGGCGGTGTCGGACGCAATCTTCATGCGCCCGAGGGTCAGCGACAGCAGTTCGCAGATATCGGGTTCGTCATCGATGATGAGTGCCAGCGGCTGGCTCATTGCGGGTCCTGTGTGTCCCAGCGGTCCGGATCGGTGAACACGATGCGAAAAATGCCGCCGCCGCCCGGCCGATCGAGATACAGCAGGGTCGCATGGTTCAGCTCGCAAAGTTCACGCGAGATATAAAGGCCGAGGCCGGTCCCGCCCGAGCGCTCCGTGAAAAAGGGTTCGAAGATTTTCTCAACGGTATCGGGTTCGACACCGTTACCGCGATCACAAACTTCGAGGTACGGGCGGCCGGTGTCCGAAATCCGGCCTGCCTGCATCTCGACGAGGATCCCCCCGGTTTCACTGGCGTATTTGACCGCGTTGTCGCAAAGATTCCAGAGCACCTGTCGCAGGTGACCGCTATCCATGCGAATGCTGATGTCGTCGGGCACGCCGTCGACCGACACTTCGCCCTCCTGCAGTTCGAGCGTGCGCGTGAATTCGCGCGCGAAGTCGGCGAGCCAGGGTTTCAGGTTCAGCTTTTCCGGCGTGGAGGAGTCGCGGCGCGACAGCTGCAGGACGTTGTCGATGATATGGCTGACGCGGCCGGAGTGCGTCTGGATGATCTCCGTGAGACGCTGGTCGTCCGCTCTGAGGCCGTCGGACTCGCTGAGAAGCTGCGCCGCGTGGCTCATTGCGCCAACCGGATTGCGTATTTCGTGGGCAATGCTCGCGCTCAGGCGACCGAGGGAGGCGAGCTTGGATTGCTGCACGCGCGCGTTGATGAGGCTCGCGTCCTCCAAGAAAACCAGGACGGGTCCGGAACGGTCGCCGTCCTTCCCGAGGGGCGCGAGATGCGCCGTGATTCGCAGGCTGTTGCCGGCCGAGCGCATCGTAATTTCATGGTGGGCGGACAGCGCATGGTCGTTGCGCCAGGCCGCGACGTAATCGGCCAGCGCCTTCGAGGCGTCGGCGAGCGGCTTGCCGCGCACCGGCCCGGTCGCGCCGAGCAGGCGTATCGCGGAGCCGTTGCTGAGGCGCACGCGGTCGTCATCGTCGATGACGACGATGCTCTCGCGCAGGTGCTGCACGATGTACTCGTTGAGTTCGGAAAGGTTCTGCAAATCGACGCCGCGCTGCCGAGCCAGCGCCTCGCTCATTTGAATACGTCGGGCCAGCGGTCTCGCGGCGAGCGCCATCGCAAATATGATCGCGCTGAGCAGCCCGGCCGCCGGGTAGTTGGTCTCGAATCCGGCCAGCCCCGAGAGCAACTCTTCGCCGAGGACCGCAAACGTCGCGATCGCCGCGAGAATCGACGGCATCTGCGTCGGCAGCGCGAGGCTGCCCGCACCGACGAATACCACGAGCAGGCCGCCGAGGCCGCTCGAAATGCCGTCGCTCGTGTACATCATGACGGCAACGGCAAGCGTATCGACGAGGATCGACGTCACGGCCTGAACGTTCAGAGGCGCGCGTCGCTGTCGCAGCGCGATGCCGAACACGATTCCAAACATCAGGTAGGCGCTGGCCATTGCCGAAAATGCCAGCGGGTAACGGTTGCCGAAGGGCAGCGGCTGGCTGGCCGCGACGACCAGCAGCAGGAGCGCCGCCGCGATGAACATGCGAAACGCATTGAGCGTCGTCAGGACCCGCCACGGGAGATCGGGCTCGTCGACGGCGCGCCGCAACAGCGTGTCGGGGCCGCTCCGAAACGGGGTTTTGCCGGAAATTTCAGTTTTTGCCTGAACCATGAGGGGCGCCGCGGGAATTCCGCCGCAATTGTATCTACTTTGGCTTTGCTCCAAAATACAGGGGATTGCCCGCGGTCGTCCGTGACCCACGTTCCCCGACAAGAAGACAAACAATGAATCTCCACGAATACCAATCGAAAAGATTGTTCGCCGACTACGGCATCGCGGTACCACGCGGTATCCCGGCCGACTCGGCCGATGCGGCGGTGGCGGCGGCCAGGGAACTCGGCGGTGAGCTGTGGGTCGTCAAGGCCCAGGTACACGCGGGTGGCCGCGGCAAGGCCGGCGGCGTCAAGCTTGCGCGAAACGTCGATGAAGTGCGCGAATTTGCGGCCGGCATGCTCGGCCAGCAACTCGTCGCGCACCAGTCGGGGCCGGAGGGACTGCCGGTCAACGTCGTCTACGTGGAGGAGGGTTCAGGCATCGACCGCGAACTCTACCTGTCGATGCTCGTGGACCGGGAGGCCAGCAGGGTGGCGTTCATCGCATCGGCCGCCGGCGGCATGGACATTGAAAAAGTCGCCGAGGAGACGCCCGAAAAGATTTTCACGGTGGTCGTCGCGCCGGATGCCGGCCTGCAGGATTTCCAGGCGCGCCAGCTCGCGTACGGCCTCGAACTCGACAAACAGCAGATGCGGCAGTTCGGCGACCTGGTCAAAAAACTGTACCGCCTGTATCTCGAATGCGACGCGAGTCTCGTCGAGGTCAACCCGCTGATAACGACCGCCGACGGCGACGTCGTCGCGCTCGACGCAAAAATCAATATCGACGGTAATGCCCTGTATCGTCAGCCGGCGCTCGTCGAGATGCGCGATACGACCCAGGAAGACGACAGGGAGCGCGATGCGGCGGAACACGATCTGAACTACGTCTCGCTTGACGGCAATATCGCGTGCATGGTCAATGGCGCCGGTTTGGCAATGGCCACGATGGACCTGATCAAGCTGCACGGTGGCGAGCCGGCGAACTTTCTCGATGTCGGCGGCGGCGCGACCAGCGAACGCGTGGCCGCTGCATTCAAGCTGATTCTGTCGAACGAAAATGTCGCGGCGATTCTCGTCAATATTTTCGGCGGCATCGTGCGCTGCGACCTGATTGCGGACGGCATCATCAGCGCGGTCAAGGACGTCGGCGTCACGGTTCCCGTCATCGCTCGACTCGAGGGAACGAACGTCGATAAAGGCCGGAAATTGCTCGAAGACAGCGGCCTCGACATCATCACCGCCGAGAATCTGACCGACGCTGCCAAAAAAGCGGTCGCGGCCGTCGCCTGAAGGGAAGTACATGAGCATCCTGGTCAACAAGAACAGCAAGATCATCTGTCAGGGAATTACCGGAAGTCAGGGTTCGTTCCATACCGAGCAGTGCATGGAGTACGGCACCAACGTCGTGGCCGGCGTGACGCCCGGGCGCGGCGGTGCCGACCATCTCGGCGTTCCTGTTTTCAATACCATGCGCGATGCTGTTTCTGAAACCGGCGGCGACGTCAGCATGATATACGTGCCGGCGCCGTTCGCGGCCGACGCCATTCTCGAGGCCGTCGACGTGGGGATGGGGCTGATCGTGTGTATCACTGAAGGGATTCCGGTGAACGACATGGTCAAGGTGCGCGCCGCGCTCGACGGCAGCGACTCGCGGCTGATCGGTCCGAACTGCCCCGGCATCATCACCCCGGGCGCGGCGAAAATCGGCATCATGCCGGGGTTCATCCACAAGCCCGGCCGCATCGGCGTGGTCTCGCGCTCGGGCACGCTCACCTACGAGGCGGTGTACCAGACCACCTGCAACGGCCTGGGCCAGTCCACCTGCGTCGGCATCGGCGGCGACC
>JBFISV010000068.1:0-10104 GCA_041608415.1 Woeseiaceae bacterium | reverse complement strand
GCGGCTCGGCTCAAGGAGCTGCGCCGCGCCGGCCGTTACCAGAGGGACGTGTACTGATGGGCGCTCCGTCGAGCGACGTAGAGCGCATCAAGGCCGCAAGCAACAGGCTGCGCGGCACGCTCGTCGCGAGTCTCGAGAATTCGATAACGGGCGCGCTCGCGGAGGACGATACGCAGGTCTCGAAGTTTCACGGCATCTATCAGCAGGACGACCGCGACGTCCGCAGCGAGCGAAAACGGCAGCGGCTCGAGCCCGCATACCGCTTCATGATTCGTGCGCGGGTTCCGGCGGGCGTCTGCACGCCCGGGCAATGGCTGGCGCTCGACGCGATCGCGCGCCGCCATGCCAACGGCAGCATGCGCCTGACGTCACGACAGGCCCTGCAGCTCCACGGTGTGATCAAGTCGGACCTCAAGCCTGCGATTGCCGAGATCAACCGCGCGATGCTGGACACGCTCGCGGCCTGCGGCGACGTCAACCGCAATGTCATGGCGCCGCCGCTGCCCGAATTGACCGCGGTGCATCGCGAAGTAGCACGGCACGCGCGGGCGCTGAGTGCCCATCTCACGCCGGCGACGCGCGCCTATCACGAGATCTGGCTCGACGGGGAGAAAGTCGAAGGCGATGCTCCGGTTCGGCCCGCCGAGGCCGAGCCGATTTACGGCAACACGTACTTGCCGCGCAAATTCAAAGCGGCGTTCGTCGTACCGCCGCAGAACGACACCGACGTTTTCAGCCAGGACCTCGGCTTCATCGCGATCGTCGCCAACGGCCGTCTGGCCGGTTACAACGTGACCGTCGGCGGCGGCATGGGAATGTCGCACGGCGACGTCGCAACCTACCCGCGCCTCGGGGAGATCCTCGGGTTCTGCGGCCCCGGCGACGCGCTCGCGGTCGCAGAGGCCGTCGTTATCGTGCAACGGGATTTCGGCGACCGCGGCGATCGCAGGCACGCGCGGCTCAAGTACACGATCGACGATCGCGGCAGCGACTGGTTCCGCGAGCGCGTCGAAGAGCGATCCGGAATCCGGTTTTCGCCCGCCCGCGATTTCGCGTTCACCGCCAATGGCGATGCGTACGGCTGGCAGGTCGACGATCGCGGCTCGTGGCATTACACCCTGTTCGTCCAGAACGGCCGCGTCGCCGACCGCTCCGAACGGCGCCTGATGAGCGGCCTTCGGGAAATAGCGCGGCTCGGCGCGGGAGAATTCCGCCTCACGCCGAACCAGAACCTGACCATCAGCAACGTCGAGCCGTCGGTGAAGGGCCGCATCGATGCCGCGCTCGAGCAATATGGCAGCGCGAATTCTGCGGCCCTGACGCCGCTGCGCCTGCACTCGATGGCCTGCGTCGCGTTGCCGACCTGCGGCCTCGCGATGGCCGAGAGCGAACGCTATCTGCCATCGCTGCTCGACAAACTCGACGAGGCCATGGCGGCGGCGGGCCTGGCCGACGAGGCGATTACGATACGCATGACGGGCTGCCCGAACGGCTGCGCGCGTCCTTACATCGCCGAGATCGGCCTCGTCGGCAAGGGACCGGGGCGCTACAACCTGTATCTCGGCGCGGGCTTCGCCGGGGACCGGCTCGGAAGCCTGTATCGCGAAAATATCGGCGAGGACGGCATCCTCGCGGCATTGACGCCGCTGTTCGCACGCTTCGCGAGCGAGCGGCTCGCGGACGAGCGCTTCGGTGACTTCGTCGTACGTCTCGGCATCGTGCGCAAGGTGACAAATGGCCGGTCTTTTCACGCCGAAGCGCCCGCGTCGGCGGCCGACGTTCCGACCGCATGAAGGCTGTGGCAACGTGACCGCTCTGAATCACTCCGAGCGGGCGCTCGCGCGCATGTCGGCCGAAGAGCGCGTTGCCTGGGCGTTCGAAACGCTGCCCGGCGAACGCATCGTCAGCTCCAGTTTCGGCGCGCAGTCCGCGGTGATGTTGCACCTGTTGTCGCACGCCGAGCCCGATATTCCCGTCGTCGTTATCGATACCGGGTACCTGTTCGCCGAAACGTACCGCTTCATCGACACGCTAACGGAGCGGCTGAGTCTCGATCTGCGGGTGTATCGGGCCGCAACTTCGCCGGCCTGGCAGGAAGCGCGTCACGGCCGGCGCTGGGAGCAGGGGCTTACAGGCATCGACGCCTACAATCGCGAGAACAAGGTCGCGCCGATGGCGCGCGCACTCGAGGAACTCGCGGTCGGCACCTGGTTTGCGGGCGTGCGCCGCTCGCAGTCGAGCGAGCGCGCGGCCACGCGTTTCGTCGCATCGTCCGGCGGTCGTTTCAAGGTGCATCCGATCGCCGACTGGTCCGATCGCGACGTGCACCGCTACCTGAAAAAACACGATCTGCCCTACCACCCGCTGTGGGAACGAGGCTACGTGTCGATCGGCGACGTGCACACGACACGCACGCTCGCCGAAGCCGGCTCGGAGCAGGGCACGCGCTTTTTCGGCTTCAAGCGCGAATGCGGCCTGCACGAGATGGATTTCGGCCGCACCGCCTGAGCGGCAAGCGGCGTTCTTCAGGCGGCCGCCGTCACGTCGTCCGAACATCCGCCGCGGACCGGAATCTCGGCACGCTCGAATATCCGCTCGATATCGTCCTGGGTTGCGGCGGCGTGAACCTGCGCGAGCTGCTCGCCGTCGATGTGCGGGGCGAACAACCGGATGAACTCGAGCATGTAGCGGCGCAGCACGGCGTCCTTGCGAAATCCGATCCAGGTCGTCGAGCGCGGAAACAGGCCTTTCGCGCTGATCGCAACGAGGTCGCCCTCGCCGCAGTCCTCGGCCATGCTCGCGACGATGCCCACGCCGAGACCCATGCGGACATAGGTCTTGATGACGTCGGCGTCGCGAGCGGTAAATACGACATCGGGTTCGAGACCTTCGCTCGCGAACGCCTCCTTGAGCGACGACTGCCCGCCGAAGCTGAATACGTAGGTCACGAGGGGGAATCTCGCGAGTTCGTGCAGAGTCAGGTCGTGATCCAGTCGCGCAAGCTCGTGGTCGGCCGGCACGAATATTTTTCGATCCCAGCGATACGCCGGCACGAGCAGCAAGTCGGCGAACAGGTGATGCGATCCGGTCGCGATCGCGAAATCGATGTCATTGCCCGCGACCATGTCGGCGATCTGTTCGGAGGTTCCCTGATGCAGATTCAGCGCCACGTCGGGGTAGCGCTTGCGGAACTCGCGGATTACATCCGGCAGAACGTAGCGCGCCTGGGTATGCGTCGTCGCAATGGACAACGCGCCCGCCTCCTCCTCGTAATACTCCGACGCGAGGCTACGGATATTCTCGACCTCCTGCATGATCAGGCGCGCGCGATCGATGACCTGCTGGCCGGCAGCCGTGATACCGCCGAGACTCTTGCCCTTGCGTGTAAACAACTGCAGGCCAAGCTCCTCCTCGAGCAGTTTCAGCTGTTTGCTGACACCCGGCTGCGAGGTATACAGGCGTTCGGCGGCCGCGGTGATGTTGAGGCCGTTGTCGGCGATCGCGAGCAGGTATTTGAGCTGTTGTAGTTTCATCGCAAACGACGCACCCGCCGGATCGGTGACGGGCCGTGCAAGGCTACATATAACACAGAGCTATAACGGCAGAAACAGTCCGTCTTTTTGGCGCCGCGCGGCCGCCGCTATAGTGCGCGTACGGTCGATTCGGGGCGTCAATTGGAATTCTTCCCGGCATTCCTCAGGCTTGGCGGCAAGCCCGTCCTCTTGGTCGGCGGCGGCAACGTCGCCGCCCGCAAGGCTCGCATGCTGCTCGACGCGGGTGCGCGGCTCACGATCGTCGCTCCCGAGACCGTGCCGGCGGTCGATGATGTCGTTGCGAGCGGCCGGGCGCGGCACGTGGCGCGGGGGTTTCGTGACGCGGATGTCGACGGCCACTGGCTCGTGGTGAGCGCGTGCAACCGCAGCGCGGTCGGTCGCCGGGTTGCCGCCGCGGCCGGGGCGGCGCGGATCTTCTGTAACGTCGTCGACGATAGCGAAAACTGCAGCTACATTACGCCGGCGGTCGTCGACCGCAGTCCGCTGATCGTCGCGGTGTCGTCCGGTGGCGCGGCGCCCGTGCTCGCGCGCCGGATTCGCAACCGCATCGAGACGCTGCTTCCGGCGCGTCTCGGCGAACTCGCACGGCTCGCACGGCGCTGGCGCACACGCGTCACCGTGGCCGTGACGGATTTCGGCGCGCGGCGGAGATTCTGGGAGTCGGTGTTCGCGGGCCACGTCGCGGAGGCGGTCTATGCCGGGCGCGACGATGCGGCCGAACATGCGCTTGCGGCGCTGTTGCGCGAGACCGCGGCAACGACGTCGCAGCCCGGTACGGCGTGGCTCGTCGGCGCCGGGCCCGGCGATCCGGAGCTTCTGACCCTGAAAGCGCTGGCCGTGATGCAACGCGCCGACGTGATTCTGCACGACCGACTCGTTTCGCCCGGCGTGCTGGCGCTGGCGCGCCGCGATGCCGAGCTGGTCTCGGTCGGCAAGGCGCCGGGGTGTCGGTCGCATTCCCAGGCCGAAATCAATGCGCTGTTGATCCGCCTCGTCGCGGCCGGGAAGCGCGTGTGCCGCCTCAAGGGCGGCGACCCGTTCATCTTCGGCCGTGGTGGCGAGGAGGCGGAAGCTTTGGCGCTGGCAGGGCTGCCCGTCTACGTCGTGCCCGGCATCACCGCGGCGGCTGGCTGCGCCGCGGCCGCGGGAATCCCGCTCACGCATCGCGACGCGGCCCAGTCGCTCGTGTTGCTGACAGGCCACGGCAAGCGCTCGGTCGATAGCCTCGACTGGGCGTCGCTCGCCCGCACGTCGCAAACGCTCGCGGTCTACATGGGCGTGAGCCGGGTCCGCGAGCTCGTGCACAAGCTGACGCAGCATGGCCGCAGCGCCGACACGCCGGTTGCCATCATCGAGCGCGGCACGACCCCCGGGCAGCGCGTCGTTCGTGGTACGCTCGGGCAGCTCGCGCTGCTGGCCCGGGCACACCGCATCGAGCCGCCGGCGATGCTCATCATCGGCGAGGTTGCGCGTCTCGGCGCCGTGGCCGCGCAGCCGGCTACCCGGGACACGCGGGCGGTCACCGGCTTTTCGGCGCACGAATCGGCTGTACACAGTGCCGGGGCCTGAGGTCGGGGCCGTCAAACTGCAATCAGCATTCGTACAAAAACAAGGATAACGCCATGATCTACAACAGCATCCTGGAAACGATCGGCAATACGCCGGTGGTGCGGCTCAATCGCATGGCGCCAGCGGGCACCGAGGTCTACGTCAAGGTCGAGGCGTTCAATCCCATGGCGTCGGTCAAGGACCGGCTCGCGTTCGCGATCATCAACGACGCCGAGCAACGCGGTGCCCTGAAACCCGGCCAGACCGTGGTCGAGGCGACGTCGGGGAACACCGGAATCGCGCTCGCGATGGTCTGCGCGGCGCGCGGCTATCCGTTCGTTGCGACGATGGCCGAATCGTTCTCGGTGGAGCGCCGCAAGATCATGCGCGGCCTCGGCGCCAAGGTCATCCTCACGCCCGCGGCCGAGCGCGGCACGGGCATGGTCCGCAAGGCCGCGGAACTGGCCGAGAAGCACGGCTGGTTTCTCGCGCGGCAATTCGAGAACCCGGCGAATCCCGATTATCACGCGAGCACGACCGGGCCCGAGATCCTGCGTGATTTCGCAGGTCGCCGGCTCGACTACTGGGTGACCGGGTACGGCACGGGCGGCACGATGAGCGGTGCGGGGCGGACCATCAAGGCCGCCCGGCCCGATATCGCCATCGTCGCCACGGAGCCCGCGGGCGCGGCGCTGCTGGCGGGCAAGGAATGGAATCCGCACAAGATCCAGGGCTGGACGCCGGACTTCATTCCCGATGTCCTCGTCCGCGACATTTTTGACGACCTGCGATCGGTCAGCGACGAGCGCGCGATCGAGGTGTCGCGCGAGCTGGCGGCAAAAGAGGGAATTTTCACGGGCATCTCGGCCGGCGCGACGCTCGCAACGGCGCTGGACGTGGCCGCGGAGGGGGCCGACGGCCGGGTCGTTCTCGCGATGCTGCCGGATACCGGCGAACGCTACCTGTCGACGCCGTTGTTCGAGGGCGTCAACGAAGGCTCCGACGACGACTGGCTCCGGAAACTGTAGGTTGCGGATCGTAAGTTATTGAATCGTTTTGATCGCTGAGACCTCTGTCACAGCGCCGAGAGTGCGCTGCTGGCAAGCTGTGGCCTTGTTCTGCGGCTGGCGAATAGGGATATGGCGGCTGACGTACGCAGCCTCTCAATCAGCGAAAAGGTCGGCAAGGCCCATGGCCTGCTGAAGTCGCTCGTGCCCCGTGCCGAGGGGTTCTGCTTCTATTCGCCGACGCGCAGCTGCATCTGGTCCTCCGAGGACGCCGACGACGCGGAAATCGACACGTTCATCTCGACGTTGCCGGACGACATGCTGTCCGCCGAGGAGGACGACAAGAAATATCTGCGCCGCACGCTGAAGTCCGGCCGCACGCTGCTCATATTGCCCGTGTCGGACGACGAGGATCGCGACCAGGGCTCGCTCGTCGTCGTATTTTCGCGCAACGCGGGCAAATCGTCCTGGTTCAATCCGAACATGCTGAACAGCGTGCTGGCACCGGCCGTCGGCATCATCGTCGAAACGCTGAACCTGAGCCAGCAGCTCGCGATACAGGCTCGCGGGACGGCAAGCGTCGAGAACGAGCTCAGGCTCGTCTACGAAGTCGACGAAAAAATTCACGGCATGTCGCGCAGTCACGCCGGCCTCGCGCAACTCGTCGGGCAAAGCGGTCGCTTTCTGAATATTTGTTACAGCGTATTGCTGATCCCGTCGAAGCGCATCCGCGTCAGCGCGACGCACTCACACTGGAAAAACGTCAATCGCAAGGTGCTCGATCGCTATCTCGTCGAGCAAATTCTGCCGCTCGTCGAGGGCAAGCACCAGCCGATCATTTTCGAGATGCCGGAAGAGGAAGGCGCCGTAAACGTCGTGGAGCACGGCTATCAGACGCTCGTGTGCCCGCTGACCGACGCCAGCGGCAATGTACAGGGCGTGCTCGCCCTGCTCGGACGGGTCAACAACGAGCAATTCAACAACTCGCATCGCCGCTTCATGGCGCACATCGTGCGCAAGGTGGAGTACGTCATCGAGCAGTCCTTCGATGTCATGACCGGTCTGATGAACCGCGCCGGTTTCGAGGCCCAGGTCCAGGAATCCTGGAAAACGCTGAACGGCGTGGACGACAGACATCAGCTGATCTACATCGACGTCGACAACCTGCAGCTCGTCAACGATACGTTCGGACGCAAGGCCGGCGACGAAGTCCTGATCCGGCTGTCGCAAATGCTGGAGGAGGACCTGCCGAAGAGTGCCGTCGTGTCGCGTCTTACGGGCGACGATTTCTGCGTCCTGCTGACGCACTCGAACGACGAGGCGGCGATGGCGTTCGCCCAGTCTCTGCGCAAGCACGGCGAGACGCTGCGCTACCTGCAGGGGGACAAGTCGCTGCAGGTGACGCTGAGCATCGGCATCGCCGAGTTCGGTCACGAACCCGGCGACGACCTCAAGGCGCTCACGAGCGCCAGGATGGCGTGCGAGGCGGCGAAGGACCACGGCCGCGACAGGATCGAGGTGTTCAACCTGGCCAACCAGAGCCTGATTCAGCGTCACGACGACATGCAGCTCGTGGCCGACATTCAGCGGGCGATCGACTCCGACGGGTTCGAGCTCTACGCGCAGCCGATCGCATCACTCGGCCCGAAGCAAAGCCGGCCGCGATTCGAAATCCTGTTGCGAATGAAAGACAGCGACGGCATATCGGTGCCGACGGGCGCATTCCTGTCGGCCGCCGAGCGCTACCAGATCATGTCGCAAATCGATCGCTGGGTCGTCAGCGCGACGATACGCCACCTCAGGGAATATGCAGAAGTCGTCGAGGACCTGGGCGCGCTGTTTTCGATCAATCTGTCCGGCCAGTCGCTCGGCGATGACGACATTCTCGAATTTATCGAAGAGGAACTCGATGCATCGAAGCTCGCGTCCACTTCGATCGGATTCGAAGTCACAGAATCGGCGGCCGTTTCCAACCTCAAGAAAGCGCAGGGATTTCTCGACGCGCTGCATGCTCGCGGCTGTCCTATCTCGCTGGACGACTTCGGCGCCGGCCTGAGCTCGTTCGCTTACCTCAAGAATTTCTACGTCGATACGCTCAAGATTGACGGTAGCTTCATACGGGACATCAGCGAAAATCGAATCTCGGAGTCGATGGTTGCCGCGATCACCCAGGTTGCCAAGGTCATGGAACTCGATACCGTCGCCGAGTATGTCGAAACCGAGCAGACGCGCAGCCTGCTTCGCAAGATCGGCGTGGATTACGCGCAGGGCCATGCGATCGGCAGGCCCGCGCCCCTCGTCGACGTCCTCGACGTGCTCGTCAAGGGAACGCGCTCGACGGCCTGAGACCGACCCCGGAAACGGCCGGTTTCGCCCCGCTGACGTCTATGGGCTCAGCAACGACACCCATTCCTCCATGACCTTGAGTTTGCAGCCGTGCCTGCCCTTGTTGGCTTCGAGGCCGAGGCCATCGAGAATCTGTTCGCACGAGCAACCTGCGGTGTCTTCGGTCGTAAATTGCGGCACCGGGGCGTCGCTGGCATCGTCGTCGGAGCTCGAGTCGTCGTCGGAGTTCGAGTCGTCTTCGGTGCCTGTATCGAACACGTTGTCGCCGTCCACCAGCGCGTAACGCCGTTTTTTCAATTCCGCGGTGGGCAGGCCCTCGGGGATCGCCGTGCCCGGGCACAGGTCGTCCGGGTCTGCGACACCGTCAGCGTCGCTGTCGACGACGCTCGGCAGGCACACGCCGATGGCGTTCGTGAGCGAGGCGTCCGCGATCGACCCGAGCGGCATGCCCGTTGCCGCGTCGTAGACGTTGAGCGCATTGCCTTCGGAAACGTAGAGCTTGCTGCCGTCCGGGTGTACGGCGAACTGATCCGCGCCGAAGAACGCGACGGCCGGGGCGACCGCGATGTTGAGGAACGGCGTGGCGCCCAGTGCGCCCGTCACTTCATCGTAGGTGAAGCCCTGCAGTGCAGCCGGCGTATTGCTGCGCACGTAGGCCGCGCTGCCGTCAGGACTGATCGCGGCCGACACTCCGCGCTGGCCCGCCTGTGTCGTCGTCGCGGCGGCGCTCAAGGGCGGGTACGTATACGCCCTGAGGAAACTCGGCAGCGCATTGCGATCGCTCAAGACCGCGTTGCCGCCCGCCGGTCCGCACGCGACGTTGGTGATTGCGCCGAGCGGCGCGGATTCGCCCGTGTTCGTCAGGCTGCCTGCTCCGTCGATGGTCAGCCGCAGGGCACCGCTGCCGCCACTCGTGATGACCGAATCGTCGCTGCACGCGTCGACCGCATAGGATTCGCTGCCCGCATCGAAAAAGCCGATTTCGGCGCGCGCCGCGACATCGACGACGGAGACGCGGGTACTGCCGCCGCCGTTGGTGTCGAGCAGGAATTTCTGATCGGCGCTCAAGGTCGTGTCCAGGGGAAAGTGGGACACGGGAATCGGGTTCGTGCCCGCCGCCAGCGCGACGGCGAGCGGGTCGACGACCCACACCTGCCGGCCGGAGAAATGGCTGACGAAGCCGAGGCTCTGGTCGCCGAGGATCGAGCAGTCGACGATGTCCGGGCCGCCGGGCAGGTTCACGGCGCCGAGCACCGTGTCGCTGTCGGCGTCGAAGACGATCACGTTGCCGCCGCCGTCGACCACCAGCCCCCGCGTTTGCGAAAGCGTTGCGCCGGACGCCGCTACGAGGAGCGCGGCCGCAGCGAATACCTTGAAAGTCGTGCTGTTTGCCAAGCCTTGCATCGGATGTTGCCTCCCTGAGGTTCGTTCTTCAGGCCTCGGTGCGTTCGGTCGAATCGAGAGCCCCGTGTCGCGCTCTTCGACCGCGCCGCCGCCGTAGGGGCGCGGTCGTCTGCGGCGCTGAAAAGTCGGCACGATTGTACCAATTATGTAAATACGATTGCTATGATTACTTTATATGTGTCCAAACGATCATAAATGTGCGAAGAGACGGCCCGATTTTGCCGCGGGAGACGGCGCGCAACGCG